>NZ_JBIDBC010000007.1:0-273172 GCF_043202835.1 Streptomyces sp. NPDC048142 | reverse complement strand
GCGTCAACGTCTTGTGGGCCCTGATCCGTGACCGACGGTGCTACGAGGTCACACCGCCCGTGACCGCAGCCGCTTGACAACAACATTAGGAAGCGTCGGGCACGGCCGTGGCCGACGGGCCCCGGAACGTGCGGCGGTAGGCGTTCGGCGTGGTGCCCAGTGACCGCACGAACTGGTGTCGCAGGGTCGCCGCCGTACCGAAGCCCGCCTGCGCCGCGATCGTGTCGATCGTCCGGTCGGAGGTCTCCAGCAGATGCTGGGCCAGCAGCACCCGCTGCCGCAGCAGCCAGCGGTACGGCGTCGTCCCGGTCTCCTGCTGGAAGCGGCGGGCGAAGGTGCGCGGCGACATGTGCGCCAGCGCCGCCAGCCGCTCCACCGACATCTCCTGGTCCAGGTGGCCCTCCATCCACGCCAGTGTGGAGCCCACCGTGTCGCACGCGCTCCGGGGCAGCGGGCGGTTGATGTACTGCGCCTGCCCGCCGTCCCGGTGCGGCGGCACCACCATGCGCCGGGCGATCGTGTTCGCCGCCTCCTGGCCGTACTCCTGCCGGATCAGGTGCAGACACGCGTCGATCCCGGCGGCGGTGCCCGCCGAACTGATCACCGGGCCCTCGTCCACGTACAGCACGTCCGGTTCCACGATCGCCTTCGGGTAGCGGCGGGCCAGCTCCGCCGTGTGCCGCCAGTGCGTGGTGCAGCGGCGGCCGTCCAGCAGTCCTGCCGCGCCCAGGACGTACGCCCCCGAGCAGACGCTCAGCACCCGCGAGCCGCGCTCCACCGCCCGGCGCAGCGCGTCGAGGACCTCCGCGGGATACTCCCGCCGCATGAAGTTGCTGCCCGCCGGTACGGCGATGAGGTCGGCCTCCTCCAGCCGCTCCAGGCCGTGGGGCGTGCTGATCGTGAAGCCCGCGTGGGTCCGGAGCACCGGGCCCTCGGCGGAGACGACGGCGAAGTCGTGGACCGGCAGGCCGTCGTCGCTGCGGTCCAGGCCGAACACCTCGCTCAGCACGCCGAGTTCGAAGGGGTGGACCTCGTCGAGGAGGAGGGCGGCGACATTGGTCAGCATGGAGTAAGTGTGGCAGTTATTTGATGCCTCATGGCAGTCCTGCCGCTGATGATTCTTGTTCGGGCGGTCCAGAGTGGAGGCATGAACACCTTCCTGACCTACCTGGCCGTAGCAGCGCTTTTCGCCCTCGTCCTCGCGCCCGTGGCCTTCGGCGCCGCCCGCGAGCGCCGCATCACCCGCCAGCTCCGCGATGCCGGGCGGGGACAGGCGCCGCCCACGGAAGCGGAGAGCGCCGCGCGCCCCGGCCGGGCCACGCGGCGCCTCCCCGCGCGGAGTTGGGCGAAGGCATAGGGGCGTGTCCGGCGGATCATGGCCGGGGCCACGACGCCGTGGCCCTGCCGGTGGCCGGCTCAGGCCGCCGGTGGCCGGCCGGGCAGTCCCGGGCCCTCCACCAGCAGGGTCACCAGGCGGGTCATGGTGGGCCGCGGGTCGTCCGCGCCTGGCCGGCCGGTCATCAGGAGGTGGTGGGCGGTGCCGACGATGGCGAGGGCGGCGGTGCTCGGGTCGACGGTCTCCGCCACCCGGCCGAGCCGCTGCTCGGCCGCCAGATAGGCGGTGATGGCCTCCTCCATCGCGTTGAAGCCGGGCGCCCCGCCCTTCAGGGCCTCGCGGATCTGCTGGGTGGCGGCGGCCCGGCTCATGGCCAGCCCCGAGAGGGCCGGACCGGCGGCGTCGAACAGCGCGAGGACGACCGTGTCGAGGTTCCGCGCCACCGTGTCCTGCCCGGCGAGCCGCGACAGCGCCCGCGCCCGCGCCGCCGTCCGTGCGAACCGGTCGAGACAGAGCTCGGCCACGAACGCGTCGAGCCCCGCGAAGTGCGTATGCAGAAGCCCCTTGGCGCATCCCGCCTCGGTGGTGACGGCCCGGCTGGTGAGCGCGCCGGGCCCGTCCCGCTCCACGACGCGCTCGGCCGCCGCGAACAGCCGCTCGCGCACGTTCGGCGTCGCCACTCCGCGCGGTGACATAAGGGCCTCTCCTCCGGATCCGGTGCCGCTGCCCTCGGAAGGGGGCGCCACCGTGGATGGTAACGGCGGTTGCCAGTTTGGGCACATGCCCATACTATTTGGGCGAATGCCCATTCTTGGTGACCGCCACAGGAGGCGCTGATGCCGGACGTTGTCAACACTGAGCAGGCACAGGCATGGAACGGCCCGGAAGGCTCCCACTGGGCCCGCAATCAGGACCGCTGGAACGCGGTGAACGAGGGATTCAACGAGCCGCTGCTCGATGCCGCCGGGATCGCCGGGGACCACCGGACGCTCGACCTCGGCTGCGGCTCCGGGCAGACCACGCGCCTTGCCGCGCTCAGAGCGCCCCGAGGGCACGCGCTCGGCCTCGATCTCTCCGGCCCGATGCTCGCCGAGGCGCGAACCCGCGCGGAGCGGGAGGGCGTCACGAACGCCTCCTTCGTGCAGGGCGACACCCAGGTGCACCCCTTCGAGGAGGGCTCGTTCGACGCGGCGGTCAGCCGCTACGGGGTGATGTTCTTCTCCGACCCGGTGGAGGCCTTCGGCAACGTCCGCCGGGCACTGCGCCCCGGCGGACGCCTGGCGTTCATCACCCCGGCCGACGCCGCGCTCAACGGCTGGGTCACGGCGATGGCGTCACTGCGCGACCTCCTGCCCGTGGGCGACTTCGGGCAGCCCGGCCGGCCCGGCATGTTCTCCCTGGCCGTACCGGACCACATCCGCGCACTGCTCTCCGGGGCCGGATTCACCGGCATCGGCATCACCCGGGCGCAGACGTACGGGACATGGGGCCACGGAGCTGCGGACGCGTCGGCGTTCCTGCTGGACACCGGCCCCGGCCGCCACCTGATGGAGCAGGCCGACGAGACCGTACGAGCCCAGGCCCGCCGCACCCTGACGGAACACCTGCGCGCCCATGAGACGGCGGACGGCACGGTCCGGCTCATCAGCACCTCCTGGCTGGTCACGGCGGACCGCCCGGCCGGCCTCACGGGACCTTGCCCGGATGTCGGGTGAGTGACCGGCGGGCCCAGGCAGTCCGGTAAGAAGGGGAACCCGGCGGTGGCCATGGCCGCCGGCGCCGGCCGCCGTGAGCCCACGTACCGGCGAAGCGCCGCTCCACCGTGCTCAGCACGGTGGAGCGGCGCTTCTGGAACGTACAGCCGCGACAGCAGGGTCTAGAAGTCGTCGTCGAAGCCGACCGAGCCCTCCACCGCCACCTGATAGGCGGACGGGCGGCGCTCGAAGAAGTTCGTCAGCTCCTGGACGCCCTGGAGCTCCATGAAGGAGAACGGGTTCTCCGAGCCGTACACCGTCGGGAAGCCGAGGCGGGCGAGCCGCTGGTCGGCGACGCACTCCAGGTACTGGCGCATCGACTCGGTGTTCATGCCCGGCAGGCCCTCGCCGCACAGGTCACGGCCGAACTGCAGCTCCGCCTCGACCGCTTCCTTCAGCATGTCGGTGACCTGCTGCTCCAGCGCGTCGTCGAAGAGCTCCGGCTCCTCCTTGCGGACGGTGTCCACGACCTCGAACGCGAAGTTCATGTGCATCGTCTCGTCACGGAACACCCAGTTGGTGCCCGTGGCGAGACCGTGCAGCAGACCCCGCGAGCGGAACCAGTACACGTACGCGAACGCGCCGTAGAAGAACAGCCCCTCGATGCAGGCCGCGAAGCAGATCAGGTTCAGCAGGAAGCGGCGGCGGTCCGCCTTCGTCTCCAGCCGGTCGATCTTCTCGACCGAGTCCATCCACTTGAAGCAGAACTGCGCCTTCTCGCGGATCGAGGGGATCTCCTCGACCGCGTCGAACGCGGCGGACCGGTCGTCCGGGTCGGGCAGATAGGTGTCCAGCAGCGTCAGATAGAACTGGACGTGCACGGCCTCCTCGAAGAGCTGCCGCGACAGGTACAGCCGCGCCTCGGGGGAGTTGATGTGCTTGTACAGCGTCAGCACGAGGTTGTTGGAGACGATCGAGTCACCGGTCGCGAAGAACGCCACCAGCCGGCCGATCATGTGCTGCTCGCCCGGCGACAGCTTGGCGAGGTCGGAGACGTCCGAGTGGAGGTCGACCTCCTCCACGGTCCAGGTGTTCTTGATCGCGTCCCGGTAGCGCTCGTAGAAGTCCGGGTAGCGCATGGGACGCAGGGTCAGCTCGAAGCCCGGGTCGAGCAGGTTCTTGTTGTCGTCGGCGGTCATTACTGGCAGGCCTCGCAGGACTCGGGGTTTTCGAGGGAGCAGGCGAGGGCGTCCGCGTCGGGAGCCGAAGCCTGCTGTACGGGAATGGGGGCGGCGGCCGCCGTCTGACCGGACGCGGCGCGGGCGATCCGGGTCGCCGGGCGCGAACGCAGGTAGTACGTCGTCTTCAGCCCCTGCTTCCAGGCGTACGCGTACATCGAGGAGAGCTTGCCGATCGTCGGCGTCTCCAGGAACAGGTTGAGCGACTGGCTCTGGTCGAGGAACGGCGTACGGGCCGCCGCCATGTCGATCAGACCGCGCTGCGGGATCTCCCACGCGGTGCGGTACAGCGCCCGCACGTCGTCGGGGATCCAGGCGAAGCCCTGCACCGAGCCGCTCGCCTCGCGCAGCGCCTCACGGGTGCGGGCGTCCCACACGCCGAGCTTCTTCAGCTCGTCCACCAGGTAGGCGTTGACCTGGAGGAACTCACCGCTGAGCGTCTCGCGCTTGAACAGGTTGGAAACCTGCGGCTCGATGCACTCGTACACCCCGGCGATCGAGGCGATCGTGGCGGTCGGCGCGATGGCCAGCAGCAGCGAGTTGCGCATCCCGGTCTTCGCGACCCGGGCGCGCAGCGCGTCCCAGCGCTCCGGCCAGTTCAGCTCGGTGTCGTAGTGGTCGGGGTGCAGCACACCACGCGCCGCCCGGGTCTCGGACCAGGCGGGCAGCGGGCCCGACCGCTCCGCGAGGTCGCAGGACGCCTCGTACGCGGCCAGCATGATGCGCTCGGAGATCTTCGTGGAGAGCGCGCGGGCCTCGGGCGAGTCGAAGGGCAGACGCAGCTGGAAGAAGACGTCCTGGAGGCCCATCGCGCCCAGGCCGACCGGCCGCCAGCGGGAGTTGGAGCGCCCGGCCTGCTCGGTCGGGTAGAAGTTGATGTCGACGACCCGGTCCAGGAAGGTCACCGCGGTCCGCACGGTGGCGTCCAGCCGCTCCCAGTCGATCGAGCCGTCCGCCACGAACGCGCCCAGGTTGACCGAACCCAGGTTGCAGACGGCCGTCTCACCGTCGTCGGTGACTTCGAGGATCTCGGTGCACAGGTTCGAGGAGTGGACGACCCGGCCCGGCTCGGCGGTCTGGTTCGCGGTCCGGTTGGAGGCGTCCTTGAACGTCATCCAGCCCTGGCCGGTCTGCGCGAGCGTCCGCATCATCCGGCCGTACAGCTCACGCGCCGGAATCGTCCTGCGGGCCAGCCCCTTGGCCTCGGCCGCCCGGTAGGCCGCGTCGAACGCGTCGCCCCACAGGTCGACCAGCTCGGGCACATCGGCCGGGGAGAACAGCGACCAGTCGGTGTCCGCGTCGACCCGGCGCATGAACTCGTCCGGGATCCAGTGCGCCAGGTTCAGGTTGTGCGTACGACGCTGGTCCTCACCGGTGTTGTCGCGCAGCTCCAGGAACTCCTCGATGTCCGCGTGCCAGGTCTCCAGGTAGACCGCCGCCGCGCCCTTGCGCCGGCCGCCCTGGTTCACCGCCGCGACCGAGGCGTCCAGCGTCTTGAGGAACGGCACGATGCCGTTGGAGTGCCCGTTGGTGCCCCGGATCAGCGAACCCCGGGCGCGGATGCGGGAGTACGACAGACCGATGCCGCCCGCGTGCTTGGAGAGCCGCGCCACCTGGTGGTAGCGGTCGTAGATCGAGTCCAGCTCGTCCTTCGGCGAGTCCAGCAGATAGCAGGAGGACATCTGCGGGTGCCGGGTGCCGGAGTTGAAGAGCGTGGGGGAGGAGGGGAGGTAGTCCAGTCGGCTCATCAGCCCGTACAGCGCGGCGACCTCGTCCAGCGCCCGCACCGAGTCGTCCTCGGCCAGACCGGCGGCCACGCGCAGCATGAAGTGCTGCGGGGTCTCGATGACCTGCCGGGTGAGCGGGTGGCGCAGGAGGTAACGGCTGTGCAGCGTCCGCAGACCGAAGTAGCCGAAGCGGTCGTCGGCGCCGTCCGCCATGGCCTGCCCGACGAGCTGGTCGAGCGCGGCCGCGTGGAGCTCCACGAACGCGGCGGTGCGGTCGGCGATCAGGCCCTCGCGGTGCCCGACGGCGACCGAGGCGGAGAAGGACGTCGCGCCCTGCTCCGCGGCCTCGTCCGCGATCGTGCGGGTCAGCAGCCGGGCGGCGAGCCGGGAGTACGCCGGGTCCTCGGAGATCAGCCCCGCGGCGGCCTCGGTGGCCAGCGAGCGCAGCTCGGCCTCGTCGGAGCGGGCGTTGCGCCCGCGCAACGCGGCAGCGGCGACCCGTCCGGGGTCGGTGTCGGGCAGATCGACGGTGAGGTCGGTCAGGGTCCGCAGCAGGGCGGTCCCGGGTCCGTCGTTCGAGGCGTCTCCGGACGTGGTGGACACTGCGGATTCGGTGGCTGAAACCGGATCGGCGGGCGCGATGGTCACTGGGCTTTCCCTCGCTCGGCAGGGGCCGGCGGAAGGCGGGGAAGCCGGGCAGCGCGAAACCCGGGGCAGGGCAGCACAGCTGACGGCGTCCACCGGCCCATCCGCGAGGCCCGGACGTCTGGCATCCGGTTCGGTCGAGCCGGACGCGCTGTCGACAGGTCTTCGGACTTCAGGTGTGCAAAAGCACACTGATCACACCGTTGCGGGACAGTTCCGGATTCGCACCGGATTCCCCTGCGACGACAGCGAGGTCGAGCATACATGTGGGGGCCGCCAGATGCTGCGGCCCCCACATGTTGTGTCGCGACGATTCAATGCGCCCCTCAGAGGGCTGCCCGCAGCTCCAGCCGGAAGGTCATGAGCCGCAGTCCCGGCACCGGTTCCCAGTCCCGTTCGGGGGTCCGCAGAAAGCCGAGCCGACGGTAGATCCTATGGGCTGCGAGCATGGCCGGCTGCGTCGACAGCACCAGCGCCCGCACGCCCTCGGCGGACCGGGCCCGCTCGACACACGCCCGCACGAGGGCCTCTCCGACACCCCGTCCGCGCCCCGCGCGGGCCACGGCCAGCATCCGGAACTCGGCCTCGTCCGGGCCGGCGATGTCACGCCACGGAGTGCCGGGAGCGGCATACGTCACACCCCCGAGCACCGCCCCGTCCACGTCGAGCGCGACGAGGACCTCGGCCTCGGCCGCCCGCTGTGCCACCGCCCGTAGCGTAGACCCTCCGGCGATTGGGGGGCGGCGTCACGGGGCTGGGCACGCCCTCCCCCAAGCTCTCGGCTTCGCTCGAGCAGGGAGGGGCCCCCTCCGGCGTTGTCGTCAATCACCAACTTCCCCAAGCTCTCGGCTTCGCTCGAGCAGGGGAGGCCCCATCCGCGTTGACTCAATCCTCCGCCTTGCAGCTGCACGCACCCAGCCCCGCTCCTTCTCCCACCCCCCAATCGCCGGAGGGTCTTGAGCAGATACGGGTCCTGCGGGCCGTCCAGCAGGTCGTCGCCGAGATACGCCTCGGCGATGATCTCGCCGAGGACGCAGTGTTCGGCGGGGATCGCCGCTCTGATCGTCAGATCCATCAGCCGCTCGTTCCCACATCGTTGTTGGGGGCGCCGTCGCCCACCGGCGGCAGGTCGCCGCGCTCGACCGGCTGTTGCCCGGGGCCCTCTCCGGGCGGCCGCTGTCCGGGAGCCTCGTCGGCCGGCGGCAGGACCCGGTCCAGCTCGTGGTCGTCGGCGCGGTGGGCGGCCCGCGCCGCGACCCGCAGCGTCGCCCGGTCCACCTCCGCGAGCTTCCCGCGCACCGACACCACCAGTCCCTCCTGCTCCTGGGTGTACGCGTGCCCCGACTCTGTGGCCCGGTACCACTGCTCGCCGTCCCGCTCGCACGTCACCAGGGGCTCGGGAGCGCCGGTGGGCGCGGGGTCGTCCCCGCAGTCGGTCTCGGTGTGCGGGCGGCGTTCCACCGACAGCTGGATCTGTCCGCCCCCGGGCGTGGTGTAGACGCTGCCGAATCCGTCGTCACCGATCACCCCGACCGACTGGCGCGCCAGGGTGTAGCCCGCCGCCTCGGTCACCCAGACATGCTCCGCGACGGTCTGTACGGCCCGTGCCCGCGCCTCCAGCTCCGCCCGGTCGGGCGCCGGCGCGGCCGTGGCGCTTGGCCCCGCCGCCTCCGAGGAGGGGGCCGGCACGGTGCCGCAGCCCGTCGCCGCCGCCAGGGCCGAGGCCAGCGTCATGGTCAGGAGTACGGGCCGGATCCGGGGCCGCCGGGAGTGGGATGCCATGGGCACATCCTTTCGTACGGTGAGGGCTCTGTGCATCGGAATGACGAGAGGCGGCCGCGCACCGGAAAAGCTCCCGGGCCGCCGCCCGCTCCGCTGGGGGAGGGGCGGCGACCCGGGGGCCAGGACCTGTCGTGGGTGTCCGGCGGGTCAGTGACCGCCCGGCGCGCCCGCCGTGGCCGGCGGGAGCTTCTCCTTCGTGCCCGCGTCGCTCGCGTCGCCGGCGTCCGCCGTGTAGTCGGACGGCGAGGTCTCGTCGATCCCCACCGGGGCCTTCAGCGCGTTCAGGACGAACGTGAGGACGATGACGATCACCAGGTTCAGCACGAACGCCGTCAGCCCGATGTAGCCGATCTCCCCGATGCCCGGGATCTCCTTGGAGGACCCGCCGAAGTGCTTCTGCGTCGGGCTCGCCACGCCGTACGCGGCGATCGTCCCGTACAGCATGCCGACCGCCCAGCCCGCTATGAGCGCCCAGCGGTGGAACCACCGGGTGAACAGACCGCCGACCAGGGCGGGCATCGTCTGGAGGATCCAGATGCCGCCGAGGAGCTGGAAGTTGATCGCGACCGTCTTGTCCATCGTCAGGACGAACGCCAGCGCCCCGACCTTCACCAGCAGCGACACCAGCTTGGAGACCTTCGTCTCCTGGGCGGGCGTCGCGTCCGGTCTGAGGAAGTCCTTGTAGATGTTCCGGGTGAAGAGGTTCGCCGCGGCGATCGACATGATCGCGGCGGGCACCAGCGCGCCGATGCCGATGGCGGCGAACGCCACCCCGGCGAACCAGGCCGGGAACATGTTCTCGAACAGCTGCGGAATGGCCAACTGGCCGTTGTCCACGTTGACCCCGGCGGCGATGGCCATGAAGCCGAGGAGCGCCAGCAGACCCAGCATCAGCGAGTACAGCGGCAGGATCGTGGTGTTGCGCCGGATCACCTCACGGCTGCGGCTGGACAGCGTCGCCGTGATGGAGTGCGGATACATGAACAGCGCCAGCGCCGAGCCCAGCGCCAGAGTGGCGTAACCCCACTGCCCCATCTCGCCCGGGATCAGCGAACCGCGCGGCTGTCCGGTGGCCGGGTTCTCCTCGGCGAACGCCTCGCTCGCCTTGGTGAAGATCTCGCCGAAGCCGCCGAGCTTGATCGGGATGTAGATGATGGCGACCGCGATGACCAGGTAGATCAGCCCGTCCTTGACGAACGCGATCAGCGCCGGCGCCCGCAGCCCCGAGGAGTAGGTGTACGCGGCCAGCACCGCGAAGGCGATGAGGATCGGCAGGTCCCTGATGAACCAGTGCGTGGTCTCGCCGCCGCCGACGCCCATCACGTCCAGCACCGCCTGGATGCCGACGAGTTGCAGCGCGATGTACGGCATGGTGGCGAGGATGCCCGTGACGGCGACCGCCAGCGACAGCCCCTTCGAGCCGAACCGGCCGCGGACGAAGTCCGAGGTGGTGACGTACCCGTGCTTGTGCGAAACCGACCACAGCCGGGGCAGGAAGGTGAAGATCAGCGGATACACCAGGATCGTGTACGGAACGGCGAAGAACCCGGCCGCGCCCGCCGCGTAGATCGCCGCCGGAACGGCGACGAAGGTGTACGCGGTGTAGAGGTCGCCGCCGAGCAGGAACCAGGTCACCCAGGTGCCGAACGACCGGCCGCCCAGGCCCCATTCGTCCAGGGTCGCCTCGTTGTCGGCCCTGCGCCAGCGCGCGGCCATGAAGCCCATGACCGTGACGGCCAGGAAGAAGAAGATGAAGACGGCGAGTGCGACGCCGTTCACGCCGTCGTTCATGCGGACGCACCCCCCTTGCGGGCGCGCTGGTCACGCTGCCACAGCTTGTACGCGATCATCGTCAGCGCGGTGGAGATGACCACCCAGAGCATCTGGTACCAGTAGAAGAACGGGATGCCGATGAACTTCGGCTCGATCCGGGCGTACGAACTCACCCAGAGCATCGCGACGAACGGTGCGACCAGACAGATCCCGATGACCACTCTTCCGGGTGTGACCGCAGGTGGTTTCGCCGCTGTGTCTTCGGCCATGTGGTGACTCCGTCCCCTCGCTGATCACCGGTGCAATGGGCAGGAAATCTAAGGGACGGGTCCGCCCAGCGTCACCCCCTGTCCGTATTGCGGTCCGGAAACGGTGATGTTTCGCACGGGGGCACGGACGCGGAGGCGTTTCGGTTCACGTCGGTTCACGCGATGTGCGACGGCCCGGCGGCCGAACCGCGCCGACGCACCCCGCGTGACCGGAAAAGGGCGGTGGCCCGGGGAGGTCGTCCCCGGGCCACCGCCCTGTGCGTACCGCGTTCCTCCGGTGCGTACCGTGCTCGACCGTCCGGCGATCAGTCCGTCGGACGCTTCAGACGGGCCACGAACTTGTAGCGGTCGCCCCGGTAGACCGAGCGCACCCACTCCACCGGTTCGCCCTGGCCATCGATCGAATGGCGGGACAGCATGAGCATCGGCAGACCCACGTCGGTGCCCAGCAGCCCCGCCTCGCGCGGGGTGGCCAGCGAGGTCTCGATGGTCTCCTCCGCCTCGGCGAGGCGGACGTCGTACACCTCGGCGAGCGCGGTGTAGAGCGAGGTGTACTTGACCAGCGAACGGCGCAGCGCCGGGAAGCGTTTGGCCGAAAGGTGTGTGGTCTCGATCGCCATCGGCTCCCCGCTGGCGAGCCGCAGACGCTCGATGCGCAGCACCCGGCCGCCCGTCGAGATGTCCAGCAGACCGGCGAGCGTGTCGTCCGCCGTGACATAGCCGATGTCCAGCAGCTGGGACGTCGGTTCCAGTCCCTGGGCACGCATGTCCTCGGTGTACGAGGTGAGCTGGAGCGCCTGGGAGACCTTCGGCTTGGCGACGAAGGTTCCCTTGCCCTGGATGCGTTCCAGCCGGCCCTCGACGACCAGCTCCTGGAGCGCCTGGCGCACGGTGGTGCGCGAGGTGTCGAACTCGGCCGCCAGGGTGCGCTCGGGCGGCACCGGGGTGCCGGGCGGCAGGGTGTCCGTCATGTCGAGGAGATGCCGCTTGAGCCGGTAGTACTTCGGTACGCGCGCCGTGCGCGTACCGGCACCGGTCTCGCTCCCCGTACTGCCCCCGTCGGCGCCCATGGCCCGCCTTTCCGACTGCTGCGTTGCTGCCGTCACCGGCTCCTCCGTCTGTCGCGGCTCACATGGTGGCACGGTCCGGTCACGGGTCGTCGCCCTCCCTTAGGTGTCGGTCCTATAACGGACGCGAGTGCACTTCTTATACACCCTTGACACCCCTAAAGGTCTAGGCCAAGCTCCCGGTACTGGTCTAAACCATTAAAGGCCAGGTCCAGCCCCAGCAGAACTCGTCGAATGACTTCGCGGTGGGTGGGGTTGCAGCATCCATGAGGAGGGTTTGACGTGAAGCGCAAGCTCATCGCGGCTATCGGTGTCGCGGGCATGTTGGTTTCGGTCGCGGCGTGCGGTTCCGACGACAAGAAGTCGTCCGCGGACCCGAAGGACCGCAAGGAAGACCTGACCGTCTGGCTCATGGGCGAGGCCCAGTCCACCTGGCCCGAGCTGGTCGAGGACGTCAACGCCGAGTTCAACAAGAAGTACCCGGGTGTCACCGTCAAGGTTCAGTACCAGCAGTGGGCCGACAAGGTCAAGAAGCTGGACACCTCCCTCGGCGGCGACAAATTCCCGGATGTCGTGGAACTCGGCAATACCGAGACCATGCAGTACATCCTCAATGGCGCGCTCGGGGAAATCGACCCCAAGAAGTACGAGAACTCGGACACCTGGATCAAGGGTCTGAAGGACACGTGCTCCTTCGAGGGCAAGACCTACTGCGTTCCTTACTACGCGAGCGCCCGGCTGGCCGTGTACAACAAGGACATGCTGAAGGCCGGCACCGGCAGCGACGTCCTCCCGCAGACCGAGGACGAGTTCCTCGCCGCGATGGACAAGGTCTCCGCGGAGCTGGAGAAGAAGGACAAGCGCGCCTCCTCGCTCTACTACCCGGGCCGCTACTGGTACGCCGCGATGTCCTACGTCGCCGCCTACGGTGGCCAGATAGCCGAGTACGACGAGGGCGGCAAGGAGTGGAAGGCCTCGCTCTCCGCCCCGGAGGCCCAGAAGGGCATCCAGCACTTCGTCGACCTGGTCAAGAAGTACAACAAGGCCGACGTGACGAAGGACGAGCAGGACCACGCCAACGTCATGGCCAACGAGAAGGCCGCGGTCATCTACGGCCAGGCCTGGGAGGCCGGCAGCGTCACCACGGGCGAGAACGGCAACCCGAAGCTCGAGGGCAAGATCGCCACGGCCGGTATGCCCGGCCCCGAGGGCAAGGCCCTCCCGTCCTTCATCGGCGGCTCGGACCTCGCGACCATCTCCAAGTCCAAGGTCCAGGACCTCGGCCAGGAGTGGATCTCCCTCTTCACCAACGCGAAGTCCATGGAGGTCCTCGCGTCGAAGAACATCCTCCCCAACAACGAGAAGCAGCTTGAGCCGCTGAAGGCCAAGCCTGAGACCGCCGCCATCGCCAACGCGGTGCCGGACGCCTGGTTCACGCCGATCGCGCCGGGCTGGGCCTCCATCGAGAAGGAGGAGATCCTCCAGAACATGCTTCTGGACATCGTCAAGGGCTCCTCCGTCGCCGACGCCACCAAGACGGCCGACGAGAAGATCAACGCGCTGATCAACAAGGAAGCCTGACCTTCCGATCGCCAGGCGGGGCCCGGCGGCAGCGCCGGGCCCCCGCTCCTTTCCCACCGTGAACGCCGTGAATTCCGGGGCCCGCCCCGGACCCGCGATGGAAGGTCAGCCACGTGTCTGCCGCTGATACCAAGGCCGCCGGGCCGCCGGTCCCCGTACCACCCGACCCGCAGGCGACCGGGAAGCCGTCACCCGACGACCATGCGCCCCGGGTACAGAAGAGGAGGCGGAAGAAGGGCGAGCTGCTCCCCTACTTCCTGATCCTCCCGGCGATCGTGGCGATCGCCGCCGTCTACCTCTACCCGCTCGGCAAGACGGTCGTCATGTCCTTCCAGGACATGGGCCGCCGTGAGCTGTGGACCGGCGAGCCGGCGCCATGGGTCGGCTTCGAGCAGTTCACCAACATCCTCGGCGACCCCGAGTTCTGGTGGGTCACCTTTCGTACGGTCGTCTTCATGGTCGTCTGCGTGACGCTGACCATGGGGATCGGGCTGCTGGTCGCCCTGCTCATGCGCAAGCTCTCCACCTGGGTCCGGCTCGTGCTCACCGCCTGCCTCATCGCCGCCTGGTCGATGCCGCTGATGGTGGCCGCCTCGATCTTCCGGTTCATGGCCGACTCCGACTACGGCCTGATCAACACCCTGATCGCCAAGGTCGTCGGCGAGGACTGGCTCGGGCACAACTGGTATCTCGACCCCGTCCAGGGCTTCGGCATCATCACCCTGCTGGTCGTCTGGGGCGCCATCCCGTTCGTCGTCGTCACCCTGTACGCCGCCCTCACCCAGGTCCCCCAGGAACTGGAGGAGGCCGCCGCCCTCGACGGCGCCAGCGCCTACGGCATCTACAAGTTCGTCACCTGGCCGGTCATCAAGCCGGTCTTCACCATGGTCGCCACCCTCTCGGTGATCTGGGACTTCAACGTCTTCGGCCAGATCTGGCTGCTGCGCGGCAACAAGCCCGAGCCGGAGTACGAGACCCTCGGCCTCTACTCCTACTCCAAGGCGTTCGAGTCCACCTCCTTCAGCCAGGGCACCGCGATCGCCCTGATCACGGTGTTGCTGCTGTCCGGCGTGGCCGTGTACTACCTGCGCCAGCTCATGAAGACGGGAGAGGTCGAATGAGCAGCTCGACCCACACACAGGTGCTGCGGCCCGACCGCAAGAAGAGCCGGCTGCACTTCGACCTCATCGGCCTCGGCGTCGCCCTGGTCATGGTCTTCCCGGTCTACTGGCTGGTCATCAGCGCCCTGCGGCCCAACCGGGAGATCCGCAGCTACGACCAGACGCTGTGGCCCACGTCGATCACCTTCGACAACTTCGTCCGGGCCACCGAGCAGCCGAACTTCACCACCGCCATCCAGTCCAGCCTGATCGTCGCGGTCACCGCGGTGGTCGGCGGCATGATCATCGCGACACTGGCGGCCCTGGCGATCGGCCGGTTCCGGTTCTTCGGCCGCAAGGCCCTGGTCCTGATCATGATCCTGGTCCAGATGCTGCCGCCGACGGCGATGCTCATCCCGATCTACGCCCAGCTCAACGCCATGGGCGGGGTCGACGAGTACTGGGGCCTGATCGTCGTCTACCTGGTCTCCACGCTGCCCTTCGCCACCATCATGATCCGCGGCTTCGTCGTGAACATCCCGGTGGAGCTGGAGGAGTCCGCGATGGTGGACGGCTGCACCCGCTTCCAGGCCTTCCGCCGGGTGATCTTCCCGCTGCTCGCCCCCGGGCTCGCCGCCGCGTCGATCTTCGCCCTGGTGAACGCGTGGAACGAGTACCTCTTCGCCTACATCCTGATCAACGACAACTCCAAGTACACGCTGAACGTATGGCTGATGACGTTCACGACCGAGCGCGGCACGGACTACGGCGCCCTCATGGCGGCGTCGACCATGATCGCGATCCCCGTCGTCGTGTTCTTCATGATCATCCAGAAGAAGATGGCCGCAGGCCTCACTTCCGGCGCTGTGAAGGGATAGTGCGGGCCCATGACCACCCTCGTTTCCACCACGGACACCGTGACACGCGACGCGCTCGCCGTGCTCCAGCCCGGGTTCACCGGCACCACCCCACCGGACTGGCTGCTGCGCCGCGTCGGTGAAGGCCTCGCCTCCGTCGGCCTGTTCGGCCGCAACATCACCTCGCCCGAACAGCTCACCGCCCTCACCGAGCGGCTGCGCTCCGAGCGGGACGACGTCCTCGTCGCCATCGACGAGGAGGGCGGCGACGTGACCCGCCTGGAGGTCACGCACGGCTCCTCCTTCCCCGGCAACTTCGCCCTCGGCTCGGTGGACGACGTCCACCTCACCCGGGCCGTCGCCCAGGAACTCGGCCGCCGGCTCGCCGAGTGCGGCGTCAACCTCAACTGGGCGCCGTCCGCCGACGTCAACTCCAACCCGGGCAACCCGGTCATCGGCGTGCGCTCCTTCGGCGCCGACACCCGGCTGGCGGCCCGGCACACCGCCGCGTACATCGAGGGCCTCCAGGCCGCCGGCGTCGCCGCCTGCACCAAGCACTTCCCCGGGCACGGCGACACCGCGGTCGACTCGCACCTGGCGATGCCCCGCATCGACGTGGACCTCGACACCCTGCACGCCCGTGAGCTGGTGCCCTTCCGGGCGGCCATCGCCGCGGGTTCCAAATCGGTGATGAGCGCGCATATCCTGCTTCCCGCACTCGACCCGGACCGCCCGGCGACCGTGAGCCCGCAGATCCTCACCGGTCTGCTGCGCCAGGAGCTGGGCTACGACGGCCTGATCGTCACCGACGCCGTGGAGATGGACGCCATCGCCGGTACGTACGGCATCGAGCGCGGGTCCGTCCTCGCCCTCGCGGCGGGCGCCGACGCCATCTGTGTGGGCGGCGGCCTGGCCGACGAGGAGACGGTGCTGCGGCTGCGCGACGCCCTCGTCGCGGCCGTGCGCGGCGGGGAACTGACCGAGGAGCGGCTCGCCGACGCGGCCGCCCGTGTACGAGCCCTCGCGTCCTGGACGCAGAGGGCCCGGGGGGATGTCCGGGAGCCGGGCGCGGCAGTGCAGGAGGGGACCGCGCCCGGCGCCGGAATCAGCTCCGACATCGGCCTGGTGGCCGCCCGCCGCGCGGTCCGGGTGACCGGCACGGGCGACCGGCTGACCGAGCCGGCGTACGTCGCCTCCTTCAGCGCGGAGGCGAACATCGCGGTCGGCGACGAGACCCCGTGGGGCGTCGCCGCCGAGCTGGACAGGATCCTGCCCGGCACCGGGACGGACACCTTCGGCGAGGAGAGCGCCGATCCGGCGCCCGCGGTCCTGGCGGCGGCGGGGGAGCGGCGCATCGTCGCCGTGGTCCGCGACGAGCACCGGCACGCCTGGATGAGCGAGGCGCTCGACGCACTGCTGGCGGCCCGCCCGGACACGATCGTGGTCGAGATGGGCCTGCCCCAGTCCGACCCCAGGGGTTCGCTGTACATAGCCACCCACGGAGCGGCCCGCGTCTGCGGCCTGGCCGCGGCGGAAGCGATGACGGGCGCGAAGGCCTGACGCATCCAAGCCCGGCCGGGGCCGGCAGCTGAAGCCCTGGGCGGGAGCCAGTTCCCAGCCCGTCCGGGGCCGGCAGCACAAGCCCTGGGCCGACCAGTTCAAGCCCGTCCGGCGATTGAGGACAAAGCCTCTCGCCGGACGGGCGGCACCACGGCGAAGGGCCGGGACACCGTCAAGGCGTCCCGGCCCTCAGCCGTGCGGGGCGGGACCTAGAGCCCCTGCCACCCCGGCTTCGCCGCATACGTGGCACGGAAGTAGTCCCCGAGCTTCAGCTTCGACGCCGCCGCCTCGTCCACGACCACCGTCGCGTGCGGATGCAGCTGGAGCGCCGAGGCCGGCACGATCGAGGCGACCGGCCCCTCCACCGTCTGGGCGATGGCCTCCGCCTTGCCCTCACCGGTGGCCAGCAGGATCGGGTGGCGGGAATCCAGGATCGTCCCGATGCCCTGCGTGATCACGTGGTGCGGCACCTGCTCGATGTCGTCGTCGAAGAAGCGCGCGTTGTCCACCCGGGTCTGCTGCGTCAGCGTCTTGATCCGGGTGCGCGAGGCGAGCGAGGAGCACGGCTCGTTGAAGCCGATGTGCCCGTCGGTGCCGATGCCCAGGAGCTGGAGGTCGACGCCGCCGGCCTCGGCCAGCGCCCGGTCGTAGGCCTCGCAGGCCGCCTGGACGTCCTCGGCCGAGCCGTCGGGGCCCATGAAGGAGGCCTCGGAGAGCCCGAGCGGCTCGACGACCTCGCGCAGCACCACGGAGCGGTACGACTCCGGGTGGCCCGCAGGCAGCCCGACGTACTCGTCGAGCTGGCAGATGCGGGCACGCGAGGCGTCGACCGCGCCGGAGGCGACCTTCGCCGCGAGTGCGCGGTAGATGGGCAGCGGGGTCGAGCCGGTGGCAACGCCGAGCAGGGCGTCGGGCTTGCGGCCGATCAGCGCGGCGATGGCCTCCGCGATCAGTTCGCCGCCTGCCGTGGCGTCCGGGACGATGACAACTTCCACGCTGTGCCTGCCGATCTGACTAGAGGAGCCGGTGGTATAGACCAATCAGGCCCCAACTTAGCAGAATCGAGCAGCCGTACGGTGAACAGTCCGCCCGTCGGCCGCGTTCCCGCCCGCCCGCCCGGCCCCGCACGCCCCGGTCCGCTGGCGGGTCACGGCATTGCCTGGTCGACTGGGGGTGCCCGAAACGCGCCGTCCCGTATGCCGGCGGCGACAGCCCAGGGAGGCCCCCACATGTCCGCCACCCCTCCGGCCGACCTGAGCGGCCAGGGCGACGAGCCCGGCCGCATCATGTCCGGCGAGATGGCCGAGCAGCCCGCGATGCTGCGCCGCATCCTCGATCAGGGCGCGCCCCGCATCCACGAGGTCGCCGCCGAGATCGCCGCCCGGAAGCCCCGGTTCGTGCTGCTCACCGCCCGGGGTACGTCGGACAACGCGGCGCTGTACGCGAAGTACCTGCTGGAGATCCGCCTCGGACTGCCCTGCGGACTGGCCTCGATGTCCACCACGACGGCCTACGGAGCCAAGCCCGACCTGCGGGACGTCCTGGTGATCACCGTCAGCCAGTCGGGCGGCTCGCCGGACCTGGTGGCCTCCACGAGGGCCGCCCGGGAGGCCGGGGCCGTCACGCTCGCCGTCACCAACAACCCGGACTCCGCGCTGGCGGCCGTCTCCGAATACCACATCGACATCCTGGCGGGCCCGGAGAAGGCGCTCCCGGCCACCAAGACGTACACCGCCTCGCTGCTCTGCCTCTACCTCTTCGTGGCGGGCCTGGGCGGCGGTGACGGCACGACGGCCGCCGCGGTACTGCCCGGCCTCGCGGGCGTGATCCTGCGCCGCCGGGCCGAGGTCAAGGCACTGGCCTCCCGCTACCGCTTCGCCGAACGCATGGTGATCACCTCGCGTGGCTACGGCTACCCGACGGCCAAGGAGGCGGCCCTGAAGCTGATGGAGACCAGCTACATCCCCGCCCTCTCCTACTCCGGCGCGGATCTGCTGCACGGGCCCCTGGCGATGGTCGACAACATCTCCCCGGTGATCGCCGTGGTCACCGACGGCCGGGGCGGCGAGGCCCTCCAGCCGGTGCTGGACCGGCTGCGCGGACGCGGCGCGGACCTCTTCGTGGTCGGCCCCAAGGCCCAGGTGGAGGCGGCATCGGCCGGCTTCTCGCTGCCCACGGCGGGCGTCCCGGAGGAGTTGCAGCCGATTCTGGAGATCCTGCCGCTGCAGATGCTGGCGTACGAGGTGACGATCGCCCGGGGGCAGGACCCCGACGCCCCCCGGGCCCTGGCCAAGGTCACCGAGACCCGCTGAACGAGCCCCATCGGGCGCGGCCCCGAGAACACCCGCGGGCCACGGCGCCGGAGTGGGACCCTCAGCCCACCCGGCACCGCAGCCCGGAGCTGCGGGCCTGCCTTCCGGAACCGGCCGGGCTCGCGCGCCTCGGCACGCTGATCCGGCCTGTTCCAAAAGGCAGGCCCTGCCTGGCCGGCGGTGTGCGGTGCCTCCGGCCACTGGAGGCACCGGCACAGTCAGGGCAGAGAGTGCCGGAGCCTCGTTCCGCTCTCCTGTGCGGGGAGAGCGGAGGTCGCGATGCATTCATTGTGGACTAGACCAATTACCCGTGTCCATCCATGTGCACGACATTCTCCGGCCGGGTGCCGGGCCTGTCCATCACGTTGTCCTATGGCACGGCCCGGCGGGCCGTTCGGTTCGAACACGTCCGGTAACCCCAGGTACGCTCCACACGTGCCCTCCATGAACGACCTCGTCCGCCAGCACACCGCTCTGAGCGACACCGACCTCGAATGGCTGCATCTGCTGGTCTCGGAGTGGCAGCTGCTCTCCGACCTGTCCTTCGCCGACCTCGTGCTGTGGGTCCCGACCCGTGACGGCACGCGGTACGTCTCCGTCGCCCAGATGCGCCCCAACACCGGGCCCACCTCCTACCAGGACGACATGGTCGGCCACCTGGTGCCGCGTGGCCGCCGCCCGCTGCTGGACGCGGCCCTGGACGAGGGCCGGATCGTGCGCGAGGGCGACCCGGAGTGGCGCGAGGAGGTGCCCGTACGGGTCGAGTCCATCCCCGTACGCCGTGAGGGCCGGGTGCTCGGCGTCATCGCCCGCAACACCAACCTGCTCACCGTGCGCACCCCCTCCCGGCTGGAGCTCACCTACCTCCAGTCCGCCTCCGACCTGGCCCAGATGATCGCCGCCGGGTCCTTCCCCTTTCCCGGCCAGCAGGTCGACATGGACGCGTCCCCGCGCGTGGGCGACGGGCTGATCCGGCTCGACGCCGACGGGATCGTGCAGTACGCCAGCCCCAACGGCCTCTCCGCCTACCACCGGCTCGGCCTCGCCTCCGACCTGGTAGGCCACCACCTCGGCACCACCACCGCCGAACTGGCCCCGTCCCGGGGGCCGGTGGACGAGGCCCTGGTCAAGGTGGCCAGCGGTTACGCGCCCCGAGAGTTCGAGGTCGAGTGCGAGGGCGGGGTGATCCAGCTGCGGGCCATCCCGCTCAAGCCCAAGGGCGTCCGCATCGGCTCCCTGGTCCTGCTCCGGGACGTCACCGAACTGCGCCGCCGCGAACGCGAGTTGATCACCAAGGACGCCACCATCCGGGAGATCCACCACCGGGTGAAGAACAACCTCCAGACGGTGGCCGCCCTGTTGCGCCTCCAGGCCCGCCGGATGGACTCCGAGCAGGGCCGCGAGGCGCTCAACGAGGCGGTCCGGCGCGTCGGTTCGATCGCCATCGTCCATGAGACGCTGTCCCAGAATCTGGACGAGCGGGTCGAGTTCGACGAGATCGCCGACCGGGTCATCGCGATGGTCTCGGAGATCTCCCCGGGCAAGGTGACCTGTCGGCGCACCGGACGCTTCGGCATCCTCGACGCCGAGGTCGCCACCCCGCTCTCCATGGTGCTGACCGAGGTGCTGCAGAACGCCCTGGAGCACGCCTTCGCCGTGGCCGACCACGGAACGGTGGAGGTCGCCGCCGTGCGCGGCGGATCGCCCACCGAGGGGCGCCTGCTGATCACCGTCACCGACGACGGGCGCGGGCTGCCCGAGGGGTTCGACCCGAAGCGGGCCGGCAACCTCGGGCTCCAGATCGTACGGACGCTGGTGGAGGGGGAGTTGGGGGGCACGTTCGGCATGGTCCCGGCCCCCGGACGCGGCACCCAGGTGGTGCTGGACCTCCCGGTCCGGGGCGACAAGTAGCCGACAGGCTTCTGGCGGGGAGCACACAGCAGAGCGGGCCCGGACCGTGGTAACGGTCCGGGCCCGCTCCGTGGTGCTCACGTTGCGATGCGCTTCGGGGTACTGCGCGCTGCGACTCGAAGGCGGGGCTGTGCGTACGCTCCGTACGCGCCGCCGGGCTGAGGCTTGGTGCGGTTCTCGCTCAGGCGCTTGCGTTGCGCGCCCGGTTGCGAGCGGCGCGGCGCTTCATCGCGCGGCGTTCGTCCTCGCTGAGTCCGCCCCAGACGCCGGAGTCCTGGCCGGACTCGAGCGCCCACTGCAGGCACTGCTCCATGACGGGGCAGCGGCGGCAGACGGCCTTGGCTTCCTCGATCTGCAGCAGCGCAGGACCGGTGTTGCCGATGGGGAAGAACAGCTCGGGGTCTTCCTCACGACAAACGGCGTTGTGACGCCAGTCCATGGCTGCTACCTCTCCTTGGTATTACACGCTGGTGCTTGTGAATGTGAACGCTTTCACGAATCCCCCCGCAGGTGACGGGCCGACCCCCAGGTGAACTGGGTGTGGTCTGTGATGGTGAGGAGGGGTTCTGGCTCTCAGTGGAGGCCGGTGTTGCGGGCCGTCCCGATCGCCATGTAGAGATTCGCAAACCTCGGCGGCGGATACAACCCCTTCTGGAAAGTTTTTTTTGATTCCTCGGTGTCGACTAGGTCACAGCCGCACTTCTTAGGGGTGGGGGCCAGTCCAAACGTTCGAGTTAAAGGACTTTAGGCCCTTCCACTCACACAATCACACGCAGTGCACGGCGTACGCCTGTGAACGTCACGCTCGTACGCAGTCCCAGGTGGTCGCCGTCCATCTGGAAGGGCAGTGGGACCTTTGAATGCAAGGTGAAGTCCGTGAGGTCATGCCGTGAGACGGCATGCCTGCCGCGCGGCCCCTTGTCGGGGCTCGAAGTGAGCAGCTGGGTGCCGTAACGGGCCACCGCCGGGGTGGACAGACGCTTCAGCCCGAGGACGTCCAGCGCCGTGTCGAAGGAGGCCTTCGGGGAGGCGTACATCGGGCGATTGCCCAGGTAGGTCCAGGGTGCGGTGTTGCAGATTATGGAGAGCGCGAGGTCGGTGACCGGGTCCTGGCCGGGTACGTCGAGCGTGATCTGCCCGTGTCTGCGGTGGGCCTCGTTCAGGAACTGCCGCACCACCTGGCGTACGTACAGGGCGTGCGTCGAGCGCTTCCCGTGTTCGCGCTTCTGTTCGACCCGGCCGATGACTCCGGCGTCGAACCCGAGACCGGCGCAGAAAGTGAACCAGCGTTCGGGGACGGACTCGTCCTCGGTGCCCGGGGTGCCGGCCGCGAGACCGAGACCGACCGTGCGTTCGGTCCGGTTCTCCAGGGCGTCCAGGATCGCGCCGGTCGCCTCCACCGCGTCGTTCGGCAGCCCCAGGGCGCGCGCGAAGACGTTGGTGGACCCGCCGGGGACCACGGCGAGCTTCGGGAGGCTGTCCACGTCCGGGCCCCGGTGCAGCAGCCCGTTCACGACCTCGTTCACCGTGCCGTCGCCGCCGAGGGCGACCACCAGATCGATGTCGTCGCTGTCCGCCGCCCGCCGTCCCAGGTCCCGCGCGTGCCCCCGGTACTCGGTGGTCACCGCCTCCAGCTTCATCTCGCTGGCCAGCGCGTGGATGAGCACGTCACGGGTGCGGGCACTGGTGGTGGTGGCAGCTGGGTTGACCACGAGGAGTGCGCGCATGGAGGTCAGCCTACCTACCGGGCGGTTCGGCGCTGTAGTCCCGGTTCACCGCGCTCGGATCCGGTCACGGAGCGTGACCGGGCCCGCTGTCGTACGCCCGAACGGGGAGGCTCCTCCGCACCCCGGCTTCACTTCCGGACCCCGGGGATGCCAACCTGAAAGGCGTGAGCACTCAAGCGACACCGTCCGGCCCGCCGCCCTCCGCAGCGGAGCGCCCGACCAGGATCACCGTCCTCGCCGGGGTCAACGCCCTCGAAGGCGTGGCGCTCGCCGTCGGCGGCATCTGCCTGCTGGTCATGGGAGTGCTCGGGAACCTGGAGAGCACGCAGCAGGCGGAGATGGTCGGGATCACGCTGGTCGCGCTCGGCGTGATCCCGCTGGCCGCCGCCCGCGGACTGTTCCTGCTGCGCGGCTGGAGCCGGGGGCCGGCGCTGATCACGCAGATCATGGCGCTGCCGGTGGCGTGGACGCTGCTGCGCTCGCAGGGCGCGCTGATCCCCACCGGGATCGTCCTGGCGGTGGTCGCCGTCACCGGCCTCGTGCTCGTCCTGAGCCCGGCGACCACCCAGGTCCTGGGTATCCGCCGGGGCGCCGGGGCGACGCCCGGGGCCTGAGAGCCTGTCGGGTGACCTCTGACCGGGCGGCCACGCCCTGGCACGCACACTTCCGGCGTTGCCGAACTGTCCAAGTAGCTCCTTCCCCAAGCTCTCAGCTTCGTTCGAGCAGGGGAGGCCCCATCCGAGGACATTCCGGCGCCTTGGAATCGCACGCGCCATGCCGCGTCCCCTTTCCGGTCGAAGGTCACCCGACAGGCTCTGAGCCGGCGGACCCGCCCCTACTCCTCGACGAGCAGCCGTTCGCGCAGTTGCGCCAGGGTGCGGGCCAGCAGCCGCGATACGTGCATCTGCGAGATGCCGACCTCCTGGGCGATCTGCGACTGGGTCATGTTCCCGAAGAAGCGCAGGAGCAGGATGCGCTTCTCGCGCGGCGGCAGGTCCTCCAGGAGCGGCTTGAGCGACTCCCGGTACTCCACGCCCTCCAGCGCCTCGTCCTCCGAGCCCAGGGTGTCCGCGACCGCGGGCGACTCGTCGTCCGTGTCCGGCACGTCCAGCGAGAGCGTGCTGTACGCGTTGGCCGACTCCAGACCCTCCAGCACCTCCTCCTCGGAGATGCCGAGCCGCTCGGCCAGCTCGTGCACCGTGGGCGAGCGGCCGTGCTGCTGGGAGAGCTCCGCGGTGGCCGTGGTCAGCGACAGCCGCAGTTCCTGGAGGCGGCGCGGCACCCGCACCGCCCAGCCCTTGTCCCGGAAGTGGCGCTTGATCTCGCCGACCACCGTGGGAGTGGCGTACGTCGAGAACTCCACCCCCCGGTCCGGGTCGAACCGGTCCACGGACTTGATCAGCCCGATCGTGGCGACCTGGGTCAGGTCGTCCAGCGGCTCGCCGCGATTGCGGAAGCGGCGGGCCAGATGCTCCACCAGCGGCAGATGCATGCGCACCAGCCGATTGCGCAGCTCGGCCTTCTCCGGCGAACCGTCGGGCAGCTCCCGCAGCTCGAAGAACAGGGCTCGGGCCCCGCTGCGGTCGTGTGGATCGTGGTGCCCGTGCTCGCTCATCTGGCCCGCCCGCTCTGCCTGCGACTGCTCCACCGCGACGTCGATGCTCTTGGGCCCGTCCGCTCCGTCCGCCGGATGCGGCCGGGCCTGTTGTTCCGGGATGCCTGCTGGGCGCACCACCCCGGATCGGATCGTCTCGTCCCGCACAGGACCGTCCCCGTTCCCGTCGCTCACGCCGGCCCGGGGCCCGCGCCGCGCTGTTTGTAGAGGCTGATGCTGACCGTACGGTCGTCGGCGACCGTGGAGTCGACCTTGCCGGCCAGTGCGGAGAGCACCGTCCAGGCGAAGGTGTCGCGCTCGGGCGCCCGGCCGTCCGTGGTGGGGGCCGACACCGTCACTTCGAGGGAGTCGTCGACGAGACGGAAGACGCAGCTGAGGACGGAACCCGGCACGGCCTGCTGAAGCAGGATCGCGCAGGCCTCGTCGACCGCGATGCGAAGATCCTCGATCTCGTCGAGAGTGAAGTCCAAACGCGCTGCGAGACCGGCCGTGGCCGTTCGCAGCACCGACAGGTAGGCACCCGCAGCGGGCAGTCGGACCTCTACGAAGTCCTGATTCCCGGGCTCGCCTGCGATCTGGGACACCCTCACCTCCAAGGTGGCACAAACTCTTTCGAGGTTCCGGGAAGGGTGGCCCGGAGCCATGCGGTCCGTCGACGGTTCTTCGGCTCGGCGACGGTATCGGATCCATGATGCCGTGTCGTACGGACCCCATACCCCGACCGTCACTCATGGTAAGTCCATGAGTACGCACAGTGGCTAGGGGTCTGCGGCGTCCAATTACGAAGAACCAGCGCCGCATTGACGTACCCAGGCCTCGGACGATCGAACCGTACTCGAAGCACCAGCGTCAGCTCTCGCCCGCTTCGAAGCTCCGCATCACGGGGTGACCGGTCGCCCGGACGTGTCCGGTGGCATGCCGCAGCGGTGACGCATCGCGGCAGCCGACGTGCCCGCAGGTCGGGCGGAGCCGCAGCTGCACGGGGTGGCTGCCCGCCTCCAGGCGCTCCGGACGGGTCTCGCCGGGCGGCACGGGCTCGGGGCGTGGCAGATGGGTGAGCCGCCGGACATCGTCTGGTCCAGGGCGCTGTCCGAAGGGGCGCCTCCGTCCACGGCGACGGTGTCGCAGGATGGCCGGGCGCTGGCTTCGTTCGGCGCGAGCCGTAGGAATCTCCCTCCTTCAGATGGGGAGAGCGTCAGGATGGGCAGGCTACGACGGATCGACCGAGCACGGTGGGATGGACGCGCTGCCACTGATGGCCCTGATCGCGGCCGGTGCGGCGGTCGGCGGCGCGGCCCGCCGTACTCCGGTGCCCGCCCCTGCTCGTCCTGGTCGCCGTGGGGCTCGTGGCCGGCCGTCTGCCGGGTGTTCCGACGTACCACCTGGACGCGCACTTCGTGCCCCCGCTGCGGCTTCCGCCGTCGCTCCACACGGCGGCCCTGGACAGCTCCTACCCGGACGGCTCCTGAAGGGGTGGCCCCCAGGGGGTGCCGGTGATCACGGCGGCCACCCGGGCGCCCGCCCCGAACGCCCCCTCCTCGGCCAGCGCGGTCAGCGCGAACAGCAGCTTGGCGACGTAGACGCGTTCCACAGGCAGCCCGTGCCGGTCCTCGAAGTCCGTGGCGAAGGCATCCAGCTCCGGGGTGGAGCGGGCGTAGCCGCCGAAGGTGAAGCGCTCCTCCAGCGACCAGCTCCCGGCCGGACCGCCGAACGCCTCGCGCTGGAGCCGTTCCACCGCCGGTCCGAGGAAGCCGCCGCGCAGCACCGGGACGCCCAGGGCCCGCTGCCCGGGGTCCAGGCCGGCGGCGAGCCCCGCCAGGGTGCCGCCGGTCCCGCAGGCCACGGCCGCCACATCGCTCTCCCCGGCGAGCTCGCGCCCTAGCGCCGTACAGCTCTGTGCGGCCAGCGCGTTGCTGCCGCCCTCCGGGATGACCTCCACGTCCCCGAACAGGCTCAGCAGCCCCTCCAGGACCTCGGGGGAGGCCTTCGCCCGGTACGTCGTACGGTCCACGAAGTGCAGCCGCATGCCGTCGGCCGCGCACCGGGCGAGCGACGGGTTGAGCGGCCGGTGCGCCAGCTCGTCGCCGCGGACGACGCCGATGGTGGGAAACCCCAGCAGCCGCCCGGCCGCCGCGGTGGCCCGGAGGTGGTTGGAGTACGCGCCGCCGAAGGTGAGCACGGTGCGCCCGGCGGCGGCCTCCAGATTGAGGACGAGCTTGCGCCACTTGTTGCCCGGCAGGTCGGGGTGGATCAGGTCGTCCCGCTTGAGGAGCAGGGTCACCCCGTGCCGCGCGAAGCGCTCGTCCCGCACCTCCCGCAAGGGGGACGGCACTGTGGGCCGCAGGAGGGATTCGAGGCGGGGCGGGCTGTTCACCCGTCCATTGTCGCCCTCCTGGGCGGCTGCTTCTTCAGGAAGCGGCCTGCCGGAGAGCCGGGCCGAACACCCCGTGGTGGACGTCGGCCGGCCGGACCCCCGCCGCCGGCAGGCGGAGCGGAGCGACCGGAGGGGGTGTCGCCCTCGCGCTCCGCGACCTCCTCCGGACCCTCCGGCTCCCGCGCCGGCGAGCCGGTCGACGCGGAGCGCCACGTCGGCGAAATCTCGTCAGCCGCGTGACTCCACCGTGGACAGGTGGCATGAGAGATCCGAATGAGGTGGATTGTCCGGCGGCGGCGATCAACGTGCCCCATCCGAGGGCGGATTAGTCGCACTCTTTTGTGTAATGGCGACCGGGCCTTCCTGCTGAAAGGCTTTTGCACGCAGGTCAGCCCATGATTGAGAGGACGTCAGATGTCCGTTGGTGAAGAGGTTCGCGACACGCAGGCGCCGCCGCAGCAGAGTCTGGGGACGGCAGCTGCGCGGAACCTCGCGACGACCACCAAATCCGCGCCGCAGATGCAGGAGATCACCTCGCGGTGGCTGCTGAAGATGCTGCCGTGGGTGCAGGTACAGGGCGGTACGTACCGGGTGAACCGTCGGCTCAGCTATTCGGTCGGCGACGGCCGGGTGACCTTCGTCCAGACCGGGGACCGGGTGGCCGTGATCCCCGCGGAGCTGGGGGAGCTGCCCGCTCTGCGGGAATTCGGTGACGAGGAGGTGCTCACCGAGCTCGCCCGCAGGTGCGAGCAGCGGGACGTGCCCGCGGGGGAGGTGCTCGCCGCCTCGGGGGACACGGCGGACCGGGTGTTCCTGCTGGCGCACGGCAAGGTCGGGAAGATCGGCGCCGGACCCTACGGCGACGAGACGGAGCTCGGAGTCCTCGCCGACGGCGCGTACTTCGGCGACCAGAGCCTGATCGACGGCGACGCCGTCTGGGAGTACACCGCCCGCACGCTCACCCCGTGCACGCTCCTCACCCTGAGCCGCGCCGACGTGTACAACCTCGCCGAGCGCGCCGAATCGCTGCACGGCCACCTCGCCGGTCTGCTCTCCATCCCGCAGCAGCGCACCAACCACTACGGCGAGGCGGCGATCGACCTCTCCGCCGGCCATGTGGGGGAGGCGCTCGTCCCGCACACCTTCGTCGACTACGACGCGGCGCCGCGCGAGTACGAACTGAGCGTCGCGCAGACG
Organism: Streptomyces sp. NPDC048142; assembly: GCF_043202835.1. Lineage (NCBI taxonomy): Bacteria > Bacillati > Actinomycetota > Actinomycetes > Kitasatosporales > Streptomycetaceae > Streptomyces > Streptomyces sp. NPDC048142. The sequence continues at coordinate 245,407 of NZ_JBIDBC010000007.1, read as the reverse complement.
GTGCTGAAGGTGCACAGCAGGGTCGCCGATCTCTACAACCAGCCGATGAACCAGACCGAGCAGCAGTTGCGGCTCACGGTCGAGGCGCTGCGCGAGCGCCAGGAGCACGAGCTCATCAACAACCGGGAGTTCGGGCTGCTCAACAACTGCGACTACGGGCAGCGGCTCCAGCCGCACGACGGGGCGCCCAGCCCGGACGACATGGACGAACTGCTCTCGCGCCGCCGCGGATCGAAGCTCTTCCTCGCCCACCCGAAGGCCATCGCCGCCTTCGGCCGCGAGTGCAACCGGCGCGGACTCGTCCCGGAGAGCGTCGACATCGGCGGCCACCACGTGCCCGCCTGGCGCGGGGTGCCGATCTTCCCGTCCAACAAGATCCCCGTCACCGACGCCCGCACCACGTCCATCATCTGCATGAGGACCGGCGAGGCCGAACAGGGCGTCATCGGCCTCCAGCAGACCGGCATCCCCGACGAGATCGAGCCGAGCCTCTCGGTCCGCTTCATGGGGATCGACGAGCAGGCGATCATCTCCTACCTCGTGACGGCGTACTACTCCGCCGCCATCCTGGTACCGGACGCCCTCGGAGTGCTGGAGAACGTCGAGGTCAGCCGCTGGCGCTGACCCCGAGTCACCCCGGGGGTCCGGGCGGCCGCAGCCGCCCGGACCCCCGGGTCCCGCACCATAGCCTCGCCCCAGGGAGTGACCGTGACCATGACCAGTACGGACGCAGCGACGGAAGGGCACGAGGCCGCGGCGCTCCTGGAGCGCACCCGTGCCGTCGTCGACCCGCATCTGCGATCGGCCGTGGAGTCGCTGCCCGGCGGCATACGCCGGATCGCCATGTACCACTTCGGCTGGGAGAACGCGGACGGAACCCCCGCCGCCGGGCAGGCCGGGAAGGCCATCAGGCCGGCCCTCGTGCTGGCCGCCGCCCGCGCGCTGGGCGGCGATCCGGAACACGCCGTCCGGGCCGCCGTCGCCGTCGAGCTCGCCCACAACTTCACCCTGCTCCACGACGACGTCATCGACGAGGACACCACCCGCAGGCACCGGCCCACCGCCTGGGCGGTCTTCGGCATCCCGGACGCCATCATCACCGGCGACGCCATGCTCGCCCTCGCCCAGCGGCTGCTGGCCGAGGACGCGCACCCGGCCGCCGCACGCGCCGCCGCCCGGCTCTCCTCCTGCGTCATCGAGCTGTGCGCGGGCCAGCAGGCGGACTGCGCTTTCGAGGAGCGCGGCCCCGACGAGGTCACGCTCGACGAATGCCTCGCCATGGCGACCGCCAAGACCGGTGCGCTGCTCGGCTGCGCCTGTGCGCTCGGGGCCCTCTACGCCGGGGCGGAGGACCGGGCGGTCCGGGCGATGGACGGGTTCGGACGGGAGGCGGGGCTCTCGTTCCAGCTCATCGACGACCTGATCGGCATCTGGGGCGACCCGGACCGCACCGGCAAGCCCGTCGGGGCCGACCTGGCCGCCCACAAGAAGTCGCTGCCCGTGGTCGCCGCCCTCACCTCGGGCACCCCGGCCGCGGCCGAGCTCGCCGTGCTCTACCGGGGGCCCATGACCACCTCCGGCGAGGTGAACCGGGCGGCCGACGCGGTGGACCGGTCCGGCGGGCGGGACTGGGCCCAGGTCTGCGCGGCCGACCGGATGTCCCGCGCGGTCCACCACCTCTCCCGGGCGGTTCCCGACCCGAGCGCGGCGGGGGATCTGCTGGCCCTGGCCGAATTCGTCACCCGCCGGACCAGCTGACCCACCTCGCGTGACCGGCGCCGCCTGCTCAACTCTAGTATTCCGGAGGTTGGTTGAGGGGAAGCGGAGCGGAAGGGCGGCAGCCGGTCATGGGCATACGGATTGAGCGGGCACAGGAGCGCGACCGGGAGCTGGTCGTCTCGGTCATGGAGGAGGCGTTCCATCACGACCCGGTCAGCGGCTGGGTGTTCCCCGACGAGACACACCGGCGTGCGGTGCACGGCGCGTTCCTCGGCGTCTTCGTCGACGTCGCCCTCGCCGAGGGCCGTATCGACATCGCCGAGGGCGGTGCCGCGGTGGCCCTGTGGCTGCCGGTGCCCGCCGGGGCGCCCGAGGAGGAGGACCCCACGCCCGCCCTGATGCGGCGGACCGCCGACCCCGGCAACGAGCGCTGCGAACTGGTGGGCAGGCTCACCGGAGCCGTTCACCCGCACGACCGTGCGCACGCCTACCTGCTGATGATCGGCGTGTCCCCCGACCGTCAGGGGGAGGGGATCGGCGCTGAGCTGATCGGAGCGGAGCTGGAGCGCTGCGACCGGGAGGGGACACCGGCCTATCTGGAGGCGAGCAGCGAGCGGAGCCGGGCGCTGTACGAGCGGCTCGGTTTCCGTTTCCTCGGCCTCACCGTCGACCTGCCGGACGGCCCCGCGATGTACCCCATGTGGCGCGAACCCCAGGTGGGTCGAACCGCTGCGGAGGCTGGTACGGAAGCCGCCCGGGACAGGGGCTACAGTCCCTGCTCATGACAGATGAGTCGTGGGCCGGCTGGTACCGGGACAACAAGGGTTCCGACGCCGTCGTTCTCACCACGGACGGACAGCAGCTCCGGATCCGGATCAGGGGCGTCGACTTCGAGGGCGAGAGCTTCGACGACCTGGGGCCGGTCGCCGGCATACCGCCGGAGAGCGGGATGTTCGCCCTCGCCGACGGTGCGCTCACCGACTGCGTACTGGAGTGGGACCTGCCGTTGCCCGTCCTCGTCGCGGGCACGCTCCGCCATGCCACGCTCAGCTGCCTGCTCTCCCTGCGCCGGGTCGACCCGGATCTCCACCTCGCCCTCCACCTGGACGGCGCGGTGTACGAATCGGCCCGCGCCGAGCGTGACTTCGCCATGGCCCTGGCCGCCGTGCAGCGGATCCTCCCGGACGGCGTCCGGATCCAGACCTGTATCGCCTGCGCCTTCTCCGACTACTTCCCGGCTCCCGGCCGGGGCCTCTCCGGGGGGCTGGCCTGCTTCCGGGGGGCCAAGGACGCCTACCGGGACTCGGCCGGCGAGGACGATGTCCTGGACCTGTGGGACCGGCGGTCCGGGTTCGTCCAGGAGGTGTGGAGCTGCCGCGAGTTCGAGGTGCGCCCGGCCGACGGTGCGGGCACCGGCCACCGGGGAGCCTTCCCCCTGGAACTCGCCTGACCCGGGACCGGCCGACCCGGGACCGCCTGGCCCTGAACTGTCCCCGGCCGCCCGGGAGCGGATCACGTTCGTCGACGGCGAGGTGGCCGGCCGGTCCCGGGGATCCGGGACCGGCCGGACTTTCCTGAGGGAGCCGGGGGGAGCTACCGGGCGTGGAGCCGGTGTCAGGAGGTCGCGGCGGCGAACCCGTACCGCCACAGGGAGTTCACCCGGTACCGCTCGTTGGCGTCCGGGATGGCATTGGTGCAGGAGGGGCCGGGGCCGCCGCCGGACATCAGCTGGCTGCACGGACCGGAGTAGTTGTCCGGGAGGCCGAGGACGTGCCCGGTCTCGTGCGTGGTGACGCGGGTCGAGTCGTACCGCTGGTTCTGCCGGTAGTCCAGGAAGATGTAGCCGCGGCCGTGCCCGTCGGTGCTCGCGTACGAGCCCCGGGAGTCATTGCCCTCGTAGTACCGGAAGTCGGCGTTGGAGCCTTCCTGGAGGCGGACGTTGGAGACCGAGCTGTTCCAGATCCGGGTACTGCTGGCTATCTGGCTGCGGAAGCTCGGAGCGTTGGACGCGCTGTAGGTGACGGTGACCGCCTGCGCGCCCGGGTCGGCGGCCCGCTTCTCGGCGACGGACTTCATGACGGCGTCGTAGAAGGCCCGGTTGGCTGCGGCGTTCTCGCTCGACCCCGTGTACGCGGCGACGGTGTCAGAGGTGGAAGCGGAGGGTGCGGTGGGGGCCGGTGCGGCGGCGGCGCCGGGTGCGGCGCCGAGCGTCGCGACGAGGCCGAGCCCGGCGATGGCGGAGGCGAGGGCGGTCCTGAGGTGTCTCATGGGGGGCTCCTGCTTGTCCGGTGAACCCACACCGTGGGGTTGCCCCGGTAAGGGGCCAGGCGTGGGGGCGGTACGAGGAGAGTGTGGCGGAGCCGATGGCCGCCGGGAATGATGTCAAACGGGGATAGGGCCGCCCTATCCCCGCTCACCGCGGTGGCGGCTCGCACGCGTCCTGCCGCCCAACACCCGGTGAAATGAAGTCTTTTGGTGGGGTTGCGACGTCTGGTGTGCGGCGGGCCGCGGTCATATTCTCCGCTGCATGGAGCTGGAGGTGAGGCACCTCAGGGTGCTGTGCGCCATCGCCGACGCGGGCAGCCTGCATCAGGCGGCCCGTCGCCTGGGCGTGAGTCAGCCCTCGCTGACCACTCAGCTCCGGCGGATCGAGAACGTTCTCGGCGCCGAACTGTTCTGCCGTGAACGCACCGGCTGCCGTCCGACCTCCCTGGGGCTGGCCGTCCTGAACCGCGCCCGCCCCCTCGTCGACGGCATGAGTGACCTGGTCGCCGAGGCGCTGGCGGAGGCCGATGCCGCCCGGCCCCGGGGCTCCCGGCTGCGCATCGGCTCCACCGCGAGCCGGGTCATCGGCGGCTGGCTGCGCCGGCTGCGGGTCGCCCTGCCCGGCACCGGCATCTCCCTGCGGGTCGACGTCTCCGCCCACGCACTCCTGCGTTCGGTCGAGGCGGGCCGCCTGGACGTCGCCTTCGTGCACGAGGTGGAGGGCTGCCCGCTCGCCCTGCCGGAGGGCCTGGAGCAGCGCGTACTCGTGGACCGGGAACCGCAGTTCATCTCGCTCTCCCGGGACCACCCGGCCGCCCGCCGCCGCGTGGTGGAGCTCGGGGACCTGGCGGGCGACCCGTGGATGGTCGACCCGACGGTGGACGGCGAGTGGGACGGGGTGCGCCGCGTGCTCTGCGCCGCCGGGCTGGACCCGCCGGTCCTGCACGGCGACTACCTCACCGCCGCCTCCCTCGTCGTGCTCGGCGAGGCCGTCGCCCCCTGCCAGCCGACGTCGGGCCCGCGCGACGACATGGTGATCCGCCCGCTGCTGGGCGACCCGCTCGCCGTACGGCTGCTGCTGGTCTCCCGGCCCGGCACGGACATCGAGGTGGTGTACGCGCAGCTGGAGGACGCCTACCGGGACGCGGCGCGACGGGCGAGCGGCTACCACGAGTGGCTGCTGCGCCACGGCTCCCCGCTGGCCCGCACGCCCTGACCCTTCGCCGTTCCGCCCGCGCCGGGAAGTTCCCCGTTCCGCTGACAGCGTGCTGGTGTTCCCCTGCCCCCTTCCGTTGGGCAGGGTGATCCCATGAGGCTTCTGATGCTGGGCGGTACGGAGTTCGTCGGACGGGCCGTCACCGACGCGGCGCTGGAGCGGGGCTGGGACGTCACGGTGTTCCACCGCGGCCGTCACCTGCCCCCGCCCGGCGTCAGCGCGCTGAGAGGGGACCGGACCGCGGGCGCGGCCGGACTCGCGGCACTGACGGAGAGCGGGCAGGACTGGGACCTGGTCGTCGACACCTGGAGCGGTGCGCCGTCCGCCGTCCGGGACGCCGCCCGCCTGCTGTCCGGCCGGGCCGGGCACTGGACGTACGTCTCCAGCCGCTCGGTGTACGCCTACCCGGCCGCCGCCGGGCTCGACGAGGACGGCCCGCTGGTGACCGGCGCCTCGCCCGACGACGGCGGGGACGTGCCCTACGACCGGGCCAAGCGCGGCGGTGAGCTGGCCGCTCTCGACGCCTTCGGGGACCGGGCCCTGCTGGCGCGGGCCGGGCTGATCATCGGCCCCGGGGAGAACATCGGCCGGCTGCCCTGGTGGCTGTCGCGCATCGCCCGGGGCGGACCGGTGATCGCTCCCGGCCGGCCCGACGTGGAACTCCAGTACATCGACGCCCGGGACCTGGCGGAGTGGATCCTGGACGCGGCGGCGGGCGGGCTGCACGGCGCGTACAACACCGTCAGCCGTCCCGGCCACGCGACCATGGGCGAGCTGCTGGCGGCCTGTGTGGCGGCCACGGGGTCCGACGCCGAGCTGCGCTGGACCGATCCGGAGGTCCTGGCGGCCGCCGGGGCCGAACCCTGGAGCGACCTGCCGGTCTGGCTGCCGCCGGGCGAGCTGTACGACACGCTCCACCGGGGGGATCACACCAAGGCGTACGCCGCCGGGCTGCGCTGCCGCCCGGTCGGGGAGACCGTCGCGGACACCTGGACCTGGCTGTGTGCCCGGGGAGGCTCGGCGCCCCGGCGCCCGGACCGCCCGCCCGTCGGCCTCGACCCCCGGCTGGAGGCGAAGCTGCTGGCTCTCTGACACACCCCTTCTGTGTGCGTGTCGCGGTCAAGAAACCTCCGATAGGCCTACGTAACGGAACAAGGGCGGCGTGTCATACAAACTGACGAAGTGATAACCATGCATATTGCGCGGCATGGAACAGAAGGCGCGCAGGCGCGGCAACGCAATCCGGGCAGCAGTGACAGTGGCCACGGCCGCGGCGATGGTGGGCGTGCTGGCCCCGGCCGCAGGTGCCGATCCGCTGCCGGGCGGACTGGGGCCCTGCCTCGGCAGCTCCTGCCCGCCCAGCTGGAACGATCCCAACAACGGCCCGGTCACCAACTTCGACAGCAATATCAACGTCTACGTCGGCGGCGACTTCCTGGTCCGGGAGGCGGCGGCCGAGGCGGAGGGGAAGGTCGTCACCCTCGGCCGGTTCGACATGGACAAGCGGGACGGGGTCTCACAGGTCTACAACGTCGGTATCGCGGGCGTCGGTTCGCGGGTGCCGCCGCCGGACGGCTCCGACTATCTGACGGCGGGCGGGGACGTCACGATCGCCGACGGCGAGCGTCTCCTCGCGGAGGAGGGCACGCACTCCGGCCGCGTCGCGTACGCGGGTGAGCTCACGGGCACGGTGAACCCCACCACCGCCCCGCGCTTCGACGCGGACGCGGCCGCCCCGTTCACCGAGCTGCGCCCGCAGCTCACCGAGGCCAGCCACTGCTACGCGTACGACGGCGGCGACCACCGGGAGGCGACGGGCACATGGCAGAAGACCGGTGACGTCATGACGTTCACCGGTGACGGTACGTCCGCGATCCAGATCTTCGACGTGGACGCGGACCTGGAGTCGGAGGCGGGCGGCAACACGGGGTTCGTGTTCAACGGCATCCCCGAGGGCGCGACCGTCCTCGTCAACGTCTACGGCGGCACCCGCAGCGTCGCCACGTTCATGGGCTCCTTCCCCAACGAGGGCCTCCGCGAGAACCTGCTGTGGAACTTCCCGGACGCCACCGACCTGTCGCTGACCGGTCCGGCCCAGTTCGAGGGCAGCGTCCTGGTCGGCCGGCCGACGAGCACCACCGTGCTCAGCATGAGCGGCACCAACGGCCGCTTCTACACGGCGGGTTCGCTCACCCACACCTCGGCGGGCGCATCGGGCGGCCAGGAGATCCACGCGTACCCCTTCGACGGCGACCTGCCGACCTGTACGCCCGACCCGACGCCGACCCCCACGCCGACGGATCCCACGCCGACCCCCACGCCGACGGATCCCACGCCGACGCCGACTCCGACGGACCCGACGCCGACCCCGACGGACCCGACGCCGACCCCCACGGATCCCACTCCGACCCCCACGGATCCCACTCCGACCCCCACGGACCCGACGCCGACCCCCACGGACCCGACGCCGACCCCCACGGACCCGACGCCGACCCCCACGGATCCCACCCCCACCCCGACCGACCCCACCCCCACCCCCACCGGCCACACGCCGCACCCCACGCACTCGCCGAGCCACCCGGGTGAGCTGCCCGACACCGGCTCCCAGGGCGGCGAATGGATCATCGGATCCATCGCGGCAGCGCTGGTGGCCGCCGGCGGCACGGTCCTCGTGGCCACGCGCAGGGCTCGTCGCCGCACCTTCTAGCAGGCGCGGGGCAGCGCCCGCTAGCGTGGGCCGATGACCGAACCGCTGCTGCACCTCGCCGAAGCACCTCTGTGGGAGGCGGCCCGTGGGACAGGGACGTACGAGATGTCCACCCGCGGCCGCACTCTCCAGGAGGAGGGCTTCATCCACTTCTCGCTGCCCCACCAGCTCCCCGGTGTGGCCCGGATGCTGTACGGGGACGGTGACGGGGACGACGGCCCGGACCTCGTGGTCCTGGTCGTCGACCCCGACCGTCTCGCCGCTCCCGTCCGGTACGAGGCGATGAAGCCCGGCGGCGAGGAGTTCCCGCACCTGTACGGACCGCTCCCGGTGAGCGCGGTCGTGGAGGTGCGGCCCTGGCACGGAGAACCCCTGGCACGGAGAGAACAACGAGAGGAAGACGAACCCCAGTGATCGGCCCCCTCATCGCGGTGACCGGAGCGACCGGAGCGGTCGGCGGCCGGGTCGCCCGGCGGCTCGCCCGGACCGGCGTACCCGTACGGCTCCTCGGCCGTGACCCCGCCCGGCTGCCCGACCTGCCCGGCGCCGACCACGCGCCCGCCGCCCGCTACGGCGACGGGGAGGCCATGCGCCGGGCCCTCGACGGGGCCCACACCCTGTTCCTGGTCTCCGCCCACGAAAGCCCCTACCGGGTGCGCGAGCACACCACGGCGGTGGACGTCGCCGTGGCGGTGGGCGTGGAGCGGATCGTGTATGTGTCCTTCCAGGGGGCCGCGCCCGACGCCACGTTCACCTTCGCCCGCGACCACTGGGACACCGAGGCCCACATCCGTACGGCGGAGGTGCGCCACACCTTCCTGCGCGACAACTGGTATCTGTCGGGGCTGCCCGCGATGACCGGGACCGACGGCGTGCTGCGCGGGCCGGGCGGCGACGGACGGGTGGCGGCCGTCGCCCACGAGGACATCGCCGACGCGGCGGCGGCCGTGCTGCTGGACGAGGGCACGGACCACGACGACCGGGTCTACGACCTCACCGGACCCGAGGCGTTCACCCTCGCCGAGGCGGCCGAGGAGCTGAGCCGTGCCACCGGGCGCCCCGTCGTCTACGTCCCGGAGACCCGCGAGGAGGCCTACGCCTCCCGGGCCGGCTACGGGGCCGAGGACTGGGAGGTGGCCGGCTGGGTCACCTCGTACGAGGCCATCGCGAGCGGTGAACTGGCCGCCGTCTCCGACGCGGTGCCCACGCTCACCGGGCACCCGGCGAAGAGCTTCGCCCAGTTCCTGGTGGAGAACCCGGACAGCTACCGTCACCTGCTGCCCGGCGGCTGACCGGGAGGCCCCGCCTCACCGCCACGGGATGTGACGCCACGGGCTGCCCTCGCTCTCCGCCAGCAGACGGTGGGCGAGGACGTTGTTCTCGTAGAACGGCCCGTACTCCTCCTCGTCGAACCGCAGCACCCGCCCCAGCGAGTAGCCCGCCGAGAACTCCTCCCAGGAGCGGTGGGCCGACTTGCTCAGGGCCCCGGCGTAGACGATCGCCTGCTCCGCGTCGGCGGGGGCGCAGTAGCGCGCCGACAGCCCCCAGCGCGCCAGGTTCACCGCCCGCCCGTAGTCGTACGCGACCGTCGTGTGCACCCGGCCGTCCGGCGGCAGCAGCCCGTCCGCCCGGAACCGGGCCTCGTAGCGCATGATCCGGCGCACCAGCTCCTCGATGCCCTTCACCGAGCCGGGGGACGCCCCCAGGTCCTGGGCGTGGCCCGCCGCGGTCTCGCGCCACAGGTCGGCCGAGGGCGACTCGCCCAGCGCGGACGCCAGCTGGTCGCGGGTGCGCAGCACGAAGTCCGGTTCCGGCGGGCTGTTACGGGCTTCCAGCAGGGTGTCCAGCTGCTTGCGCCACTCCGCGTGGCCGGTGATGCCCCAGGACGTACGGAGCAGATCACGCTCGGTGGTGTACTCGCGGTAGACCGTGCCGACCTCGTTCCACGGCACCGCGTTCCCGATCGCCAGATGCGCCCCGCAGGCCAGCCCGTACGCCAGCGGCCCGCGCAGCGCACCATGGCGCAGCGCGAGCAGCCGGTTCTCCGGGAGACGGTCGTTCTCCGCGTACGCGCGCTGCCACAGCGCCAGGTCCGTCGGGGCGGTGGGCAGCAGCAACTGGCCGGGCGTCCCCACGTTGACCCCGAGGAACACGTTCGGGTCGGACCAGCCGAACTCGGCGGCCCACCGCAGCGAGACCCCGTGGAAGACCCAGTCCGGATGCCATGCGGGCAGCATCCCCCGGGTGAGCACCGGCCGGCAGACGAAGCCGGCCGGGTCGTGGTGCGCGCGCCAGGTGATGGTGTCCGGCTTCGCGTCCGCCTCGGCACGCGGGGCCGGGATGTACAGCTCGGCCCCCGCCAGCGCCGCCAGTTGGGCCCGTGTGTCGCCGCGCAGTGCCGCCTCGTGGAGGAGCTGCTCGGTCTCGGACGGCGGGACCCAGGGAGCCGGGGGAGCCGGGGGGTGGTTCGGGTGGATCGGGTTCATGACCACGCGATGTTCCGGTAGGGGCTGGTGGGATCCTGGATCAGGATGCGGTGCTCGGTGAGCGACTGCCGGTACGTGGGCTCCGCCGCCTCCGGGCCGTCGTCCTCGGCCCGGTGGACCAGCCGGGCCATGAGGTAGCCGAGGGAGAAGTCCGCCCATGAGGAGTAGGCCCCCCGGGCGAGTTCGCCGAGCCGCAGGACGTCCTGCTCGGCCTCGTGCGGGTCGCTGTACCGGGCGCCGAGCGCGAGCCGTACGACGTTGACCGCCCGGCCGAGGTCGAAGGCGGCCAGGGTGTCGACGCGGCCGTCCGGGGCGAGTGCGCCGTCGGCCCGGAACTTCTCCTCGTACCGGGTGATGTCATGCAGAGCCCGGTTGGCCGCCGCCCGGTCGTCGGCGTCGCGCGCGGCGAAGGTACGGGCCACCGCCTCGGACCACTCCTCGCGTGTCGGAGTGTGCCCCAGCCGGTTCGCCAGGGTGTGCCGGGTGCGCAGGACGGCTTCGTGGACGCGCCCGACCAGCTGGTTCTTCATCAGCGACGCGAGGCGGTCGCGGTACTCGGCGCGGTGCGGGATGCCCCACGGACTGCGCAGCCGGGCCCGGTCGGCCGCGTAGCTCTCGTAGGCGGTGCCGAGCCGGTTCCAGATCAGGCCGTTGGTGACGGCGAGATGCGTGCCGAGCGCCAGCCCGTGGGCGAGCGGCCCGTGCAGCGGCCCGCCGCTGTCCGTGAGCAGGACACCCCGCTGGGCCCCGCCGGAGCGCTCGTCGGCCTTCAGCCAGGCCTTCAGACGCTTGGGCCGGGCGTCGACCGTCGCCGCGTACGGGGTGCCGTGGTTCACCGCGAGCCGGCGCACGTCGTACGGCCAGATCCGGGCCAGCCCGCCGATGCTCACCTCGCGGAAGACCCATTCCGGGTGCCAGGGCGGGAGCATCCCCTGGGTCAGGACCGGGACGCAGGTCCGCCCGGAGACCTCGTCGCGGATCGCGGGCAGGGGGGCCGTCCAGCCGGGGATGTCCGCGTGCAGCCGGGCGACGAGCACGTACAGCCGGGTCCGCGCGAGCAACTCCACGACCGCGTCGGCGTCTCCACCCGCGACGGCTGCGGACAGCGCGTGCTCGATCTCCGTGGGCGGCGAGGGCGGCGGGTACGCCGGTGGGCGTGGCGGATACGCCGGTGGGTGTGGCGCTGTTCGCGCGTACGGCGACGGATCCGGCCCGTGCCCTCCGTACGCTCCGTGCGCTTCGTGCGCGGCGGCCACCGCTCGGCCGCTCTCTGTTTCTGCCCCGTTCCCCGTTGTCACGGTGAGATCCTACGGAACGGGGTTCGGCGGCCCGCCGGGGAGGTCCCGGGGTCCTGGGGCCGGGTCCTGGGGTCCCGAGGATGGGCCCCCGAGGGACGGGTCCCGGGGATGGACCTCCGGGGATGGCTCCCGGCGTGGTCAGATCCCCGCCGGGCGCACCAGCCCCGACTCGTACGCGAACACCGCCGCCTGGGTCCGGTCGCGGACGCCCAACTTGACCAGGATCCGGCTCACATGGGTCTTCGTCGTCTGCTCCGCCACGATGAGCTGCCGGGAGATCTCCGCGTTCGACAGGCCTCCCGCGATCAGTGTCAGCACCTCCGTCTCGCGCTCCGTCAGATCGCCGATCCGCTCCTTGAGCGGCGGGCGCGGAGCCCCGGCCGTCCGGGAGAACTCCGCGATGAGCCGCTTGGTGATGTTCGGCGAGAGCAGCGCGTCGCCCGCCGCCACCACCCTTACGGCGTGGGCGAGTTCGTCGGCGGATGCGTCCTTCAGCAGAAAGCCGGACGCACCCGCGCGCAGCGCCTCGTAGACGTACTCGTCGAGATCGAAGGTGGTCAGTACGAGCACCTTGACCTTCGAGCCCTCGGGGGAGGTGATCCGCCGGGTCGCCTCGATGCCGCCCAGCTCCGGCATCCGGATGTCCATCAGGACGACGTCCGGGGCGAGTTCGGCGACCTTGGCGACCGCGTCGAGCCCGTTGACGGCCTGCCCGACGACCTCGATGTCCGGCTCGGCGTTCAGCAGGACCGTGAAGCCCTGGCGGACCATCATCTGGTCGTCGGCGATCACGGCGCGGATGGGCGGTGTCATGGGGCGTCCTCGGTGGCGGCGGTCGTGGGGGCGGGGACGGTGGCGGGCAGGATCGCGGTGACCTCCCAGCCGCCGTCGGGGGTGGGGCCGGTGGCGAGTTCACCGCCGAGCGTCGTGGTGCGCTCGCGCATCCCGAGGAGGCCGTGGCGGGCGCCGGGGGAGGGGGAGGGGGAGGGCGGGCGGTCCGGCGGGGTGTTGACGACCCGGACGGTCACCCCGGCGGACCGGTGGCCGACCGTCACCTCGGCGCTCGTACCGGGCGCGTGCCGCATCACGTTGCTCAGCGCCTCCTGCACGATGCGGTACGCCGACAGCTCGACGCCCGGCGACAGCGGGCGGGGTTCGCCGGTGGTGGCGACGGTGACGGCGAGACCGGCGGAGCGCACGGTGGCGACCAGCTCGTCGAGCCGGTCGAGACCGGGCTGCGGGGCGTGCCGCGCACTCTGCGCGGGCGCGTCCTCCGAGCGCAGGACGCCCAGCACCCGGCGCAGCTCGGCGAGGGCTTCGAGGGCGTTCTGGCGGATGCCGATGAGATTCTCCCGCAGCTCATCGGTGGGGTGCTCGACCAGGTGCGGGGCGACCTGTGCCTGGATGGAGATCACCGACATGTGATGGGCGACCACGTCGTGCAGTTCCCGGGCGATCCGGTTGCGCTCCTCCAGCAGGGTGCGCCGGGCCCGCTCCTCGGCGGTCAGCCCGGCCTGGACGACGAGGTCCTTACGGGCCAGGCGCAGGCTGCGGAGCGCGGCGCCGAGGACCAGGGCGGTGGTGAACACGAGCGCGGCCGCGGCCGGGGTCACATGCGGCAGCGGCGGCGTGCGCAGGGCGACGAACAGCGCCGCCGCCAGCGAGAGACCCAGCGCCGCCACCGCCCGGCGGGGCCGGACCCGCAGCGCCAGCAGGAACAGGGCGCCGCCCTGCAGCGCCGCTCCTGCGAAGGGGGCGGGATACAGGGCCTCGGGACTCACGGGGAGACCCTTGAGCCACGGGTACAGGTGGTCCGGGGGAGCGGCGGCCACGGTGACCAGCACCGCCACGATCGCCAGCGCCGTCGCCGCCCACCAGGCACCCACCGGACGGATCATTCCGGCCACCAGCGCCGCGGACTGTGCGACGGCCACCAGCACCGCCAAGCCGCTGACCGCGGCTCCGTGCGGGGTGAGTTCGACGGTACGGACCACCGTGAAGCCGATCGCGATGATCACCAGAAGCACCAGGAACACCGGCCGCCACACCGGCGATCCGGGCTCTCCCATGCGCGGCACCCGGTCGGCGGGCGCAGCCCACAACTCCTCGTACAGGGCGCGCGGCGCCCGGCGCACCGCAGCCCGCAGGCGCACCGCCCTCGATGACGTCACCGCCCCCACCGCCCCCTCGGCTCCACTCGCCCTCAGACTAAGCACGACGCACCTTCCGCTTCCCTCCGGGGGCGGACTCCCGTACGACGACGGAGCCCCCGGAGCCGCGCCGCCCGCCCTGCTCGTAACCCCGGAACGCGGACCGGCACACCAGCAGGGCCAGCGCGAACACCGGCAGCCAGAGCAACCGGGCGAGCACCCAGCCGGGACCGTCGGGCACGGTGTGCAGCCCCGGCAGCGGGCCACCGGTGACCAGCAGCGCGCTCGCCGTCACGACGATCATCGCGGTCTGATGCCACAGGAAGAGGGTCATCGCCGACAGGTTCACCACCGCCACCACCGCCCAGACCGCAGGCCTGCGCAGCGCCCGGCGCAGGGGCCCGAGCAGCAGCAGCGCCGCCCCGCACTGCGCCAGTCCGAACGCCACGGCGGCCAGGCTCGGCGGGTCCAGGTTGGAGATCCGGCCGCCCGGAACGCCGACCATGGCGGCCGGATACCCGGCCCACAGCACGAGCGCGACGGCCGCCGCTGCCCCACCGAGCAGCAGCGCCCAGCGGCCCGTCCGGCCGCGCACCCCGCCCCGGGCCACCAGCGCCCCCAGGCAGTAGGGCACCAGCCAGCCCGCGACCACGTTGATCCACCCCAGTTCCCGCGGACCGCCGATCCCCAGGCGTACGAGGTCGACGTGCAGCACCACCACGAGCGGCCACAGCGGATGCAGCCGGGCGACCAGCGGGGTCAGTGCGGTCAGCGCGGCGAAGACCAGCAGGAACCACAGCGGGGACCAGACCAGCTTGGCCAGCGCGCGGACCGTCGGCTCGCCCACTCCGGCCACCAGCATCGCGGCCGCCGCGAGCGTCCACACCACGAGCACCGCCGCCACCGGCCGGAACAGCCGCGCCAGCCGGCCGCCCACCCACTGCCCGTACGGCACGCCCCGCTTGCGGGCCGAGGCCCAACTCCCGGCCGCCATCTGCCCGCCCACCAGGAAGAACACCGCGAGGGTCTGGAACACCCAGGAGACCGGAGTCAGTTGGGGCAGGTACGTCAGTGGGCTCGCCCCGCGTACCGTGCCGCTGTCGGTGACCAGCGCGGTCACCAGCCAGTGCCCGCCCACGACGCCGAGGATCGCCAGGGCCCGCAGGGCGTCGACCGCCCGGTCGCGGCCGGGCGGGGTGGCGGCCTCGATCCGTGCGACGAGACTAGTCACGGGAGGCCCCCAGCGGTTCGGCGCCCGCCGCGATCCGGGCCAGGTTCGTCAAGGAACGCGAACCGGGCCGCAGATAGTCGCTGTGGCCGCCGTCGCCCGCGTCGAACACCTCGGCCCCGAAGCCGTCCGCCACCGGATCGCCCCCGAAGCCGACCGTCGCGACGAACGGCACCCGCACCCGCACATGGGGCACCCGGGCGATCCAGTCCCCGTCGCTCCGGCCCGCCCACACCCGCGCGCCGGTGCGCAGCGAGGCGGCATTCGGGGCGCCGACCCCGGGGCTGCCGTAGAGAACGAGGGCGTCGGCGGCGGTCCCCGGCGCGGACCGGGCGCAGATCACCGAGCCGTAGGAGTGGCAGAGCAGGCTGATCCGGACGGCGGGCCGTACCGCGCGCAGCCCGTCCGCGAGCGCGCGCAGCCCCGGGGCGGCCGCGTCGGCCCGCCCGGTGGTCAGGGCGGCCGGGCTGACGGTGGCGGGCGAGCGGTAGCCGAGCCAGGCGACGACGGCCGCGGCCTCGCCCAACTCCCGGTGCAGTGCCCTGGCATCACGGCGCAGCCGCCAGTACGCGTCCAGGCCGACGCCCGCCCCGGGCACCAGCACCGCGATCCGCCGGGCCGTGGCCAGCTCCCCGACGACCTCCGTGCTCCGGCCGCCGTCGCGCCCGTCGAAGGCGAGGAACTGCCGCCCCGGCGCGGCCATCGCCCGCAGGGAGGCCGCCCGCTTGAGGTCCCCGTGCCCCGCCGCCATGCGCCCGGCCGCCCGGATGTCCCGCCGGCTCACCGCGTACCGCTCCTCCAGCGCCGCCGGGCTCGCGTCCCGCAGCGGCCCGTGAGCGGTCGGCGCGGGGGCGGGCACGGCGGCGGGCCGGGCTGCTCCGGACACCGGCACGGCCACCGCGAAGGTGACGAGGGCGGCCAGCAGGGCGCGGCGCAGGCGGGGTCTGCGCGGGCGGTCGGGCATGGGGCGAGGTCCTTCCGTACCGGGGCATCGGGTGCTTCCGGTACAGAAGTTATGGACGGGGGACGGTAGTCGGCGTCCCGCTGGAGGGGGCACCTGCGGGGTGGCTCTCAGGTATGACGCGGAGGACAGGCGGCTGACTCCGGCGACGCGACGCGGGGCGGGGCGGCCGGCTCCCGGCGACGCGGGGCAGGGCCGTCGGCTTCGGCCGGTGTGCTCGGTGTGCTCGGCGTGGTGTGGCGTCGGCAACGGCGGCGGGCCGCTCAGCGGCGCAGGAGGAGGCGGCGGAAGCGGCGCCTCGGTGTCCTGCATCCTCGCCGTCAAGGGCGGCTCGCCCGTGACGGTGCGACCACCTGCCACCGGCGTTCCGCCCCTTTGGGGGCATCAGCCATACGAGCCCGCGTGGCGTCGTGTTCTCCGATACCATGCGGGCGAACATGTGCTGACCACCAGACCTCTACCATTTCCGTACCGAGGCGATGCGATGTCCGACCACGCCGCCCATGTTCCCCCCGAGAACATCGCGCCACGGCGGATCTTGCGGTACTTGCCCCCGAAGCCGTCTCTGTTCAGCGGCATCTACGGGCTGGTGCTGGCCAGCGCCATGGTGGCCGCGCTGGACGCGGCGGGAGAGAAAGCCAATCCCGGTCCGGACGCGCTGTGGGTACTGCTTACTGCACTGGCGTCGGCCGCCGCCCATGGGTACTCGCACGTCATCGCCCAGCGTGCGTCCGGCGAGGGGGCAGCCGCCGCGAACAGGCTGCGGTTGGTGCTTGCCGAGTGGCCACTGGTCGCCGCTGTCCTGCCCACGGTAGGGATGCTTCTCGCCGCGGTAGCCGGGTGGTGGACAGAGGCCACGGCTGTGGACGCGGCCCTGCTGTTCAACACCGTTGCCTTGTTCAGCTGGGGCACCAGGGCCGCCCGCACCGCCGGGTACGGATGGCTGCCTGCTTGCAGGGCGGGGGGCATGGACATGTTGATCGGCCTAATGATCATCATCGCGAACGCCCTGATCAAGTAGCCGGCGTGACCGAGCAGCTCGCCCTTGGCCCTTGCCCCCTGATGTCGGCCGCCCCTGGACGAGGCCGAGCAGCTGATCGACCACCTGCGTCACACCGGGTCGAGGCCCCCCTGTCGGCTACAGGGCCGCAAGCCGTCTCGCCGACGCCGTTGGCCAACGCGTCCCGGCAACCGGAAGGCCGCGCCTGACCTGGTGCGACGCAAGTTCGATGCGATCGTGCCCGACGTGCTGTGGTGGGGCGACATGACGGAGATCGATACCGGCGAGGGCACGCTCCACCTCGCATCCGTTCACGACGCCTTCTCCCGCCGGGCGCTGGGCTACACGATAGGCACGCGGCGCGATGCCGCGCTGGTCAGCGCCGCTCTGTGGATGGCGGTCGCGACCAGGGCGGTCAGGTGGGCGGCGTCATCTTCCACGCGGACCGCCGCATGACCAACGTCCGGACGAAACCCGGGGATTGATACTTTGACGAGAATCCGTCCGCCGAGTGGGAACACCATCGTCCATGCCGCCTAGGAGTCGCAGGCCAGCCGTCCACCACCGCCGAGTTCGCCGCCCCGTACCGGAGCCCGACGCCGGGGGATCCAAGCGCGCCGGTTCCCAAAGCGCCGCACCCGGCCCGCCGGGCCACCGAAATCGGCGACCGGCGGACCGGGTGCGGTCGGATGGGCGACGTCACCGGCCAGTACGGGCCGGGTCCGCCGATCCCATCAGGATCAGGCCTTCTTGGTCTCCTAGTAATGGGGCGGGTCGGTGACCTGCGGTGACGGGTGCCGCAGGTCGCTGACCTGGCCATTTCTCGTTTGTTGGCGATGGGGTGCGACGGTCCTGATCGGGTGTCCTGCGGACTGTGTGCGGACTGTAGGGCGGCGCGCAGTCCGGGAAGAGCTGGCCCACGGCAGGTCCGAACAAACCAAGCAAGGGCTGGTCATGGTGCACCTCGGCACCAGCAAGCGCCGCTCGGCCGGTCGAGCACCCGCGGTCAGTGGCAGGGCGGCCGGTAGGGGCGGTCCGGTAGGTACCGCTTCCACTGCTCCCGGGTGATGGGATCCCCCACCGCGTTGCAGAGGTTCTTGACGATGCGTTCCGGATCGGTATCCCACAGATCGACGCCGGCAAAGGCACGCACGACAGCCAGAGTCTCGCCGTCCGGGCTGTACCTGAGCGCGTACAAGCCGCCGGAATCGGTTCCCGGCAGATAGGACTGCCGCGCGGGAGAGCCTGGATCGCTCAGGTCCCAGATTTCGGGACGGTGTAAGTACTCCAGGGTTGCGATCAGCGCGAGGTGAGTGCCGTCGGGGCTGAAGGCCAGCTTATCGATGCCGTCGGTGCTCACGGCTACGCTGACCGGACGGCCGATGAGCCTTTGTCGCTCGACGCGCCACAGCAGCAGGTTTCCGTTGCCCTCGGAGACCGCGAGTAGAGCGCCGTCGGGTCGGAACACCACGTCGGGGGTACGGGTGCTCGCGGGCAGTTGCCGTGTCCACAGCTTGGCCGGGTGTGCGGGATCGGTGAGATCCCAGCCGTGCAGCCGAGGGCCCGAAACCGGGCGAGGTTTCTTCGTCTGTTTCGCGGGAGACTCGCTGATGACGAGCGTGCGACCGTCCGGGGAGAAGGTAAGCCTGAAGGACTCCGTGTCGATCCTGGAAATCTGTCGCGGGTGGCGAGGATCCGAGATGTCGAAGATCCGGATCGTCGGTTTCTCGCGATTGGCGGCTACAACGCCGTTGAAGTCGGATACGACCAGAACGGGCGCAGTGGGGCTGAAGAGCAAGGTCTGCACGCCGTTCGTCAGCTCTTCTTCGATGGTGGCCAGGGGCGGGCCGTCCGGGGTGGACGTGTTGCGCAGCCGTACGCCTACGTACTCGTCCTTGTCGTTCTTGTTCTTCTTGAAGCGTTCGACGGTGGCGAGGGTGCCGCCGTCGGGACTGAGCGCGATGCCGTTGGCCGTGAGCATGTCCGGGGCCAGATTCGAGGTGAGCAGATCGGGATCTTTCAGATTGCTGACGTTCCACAGGTAGTTCCAGCCTGGACCTTGGTACGCGATGAGTCGCCTTTTTCCTGCCTGCGTGTAGGCCAGCTTGGAGGCGGTTCCCGGCACCAACGGCAGGTACGCCCTCGCCCCTGGCTGGGCGGCGTTGGAGAGATCCCAGACATGGATCCCTGTGGTGGTGGCTTGGAGCAGCCGGCGGGCGTTGCCCGGATCGAAGAGGACCATTCCCGACTCCACGTCCTGGCCTCTGAATGAGGCTCCTCCCAAGACCGTTCCCGGACTGGCGGAGGTGTCGTACGCCCACACGTGCCATTTACTGCCGCACGTCCCGGCGATGTGCGGGTTCGTTGGACTGAACGTCACAGAAGTCAGCTGGTCCAGACAGGAGTTGGACGGAATGGCAGGGTTCTCATCGGTCTGTCCAACACGTCGAGGGGTGCCTGGGTTGTCGAGGGTCCACAAGGCCAGCTCGAACTCAGATGTGTTCTTCTGCAATGGTGCCGCCAACAGCCGTCCCGAGTGGTCGAAGGCCACTCGGTGCAGCGGCCGCAGGTGATCGAGCGAGTAGTCCTCGTACGCCTGTCCGCGGAGGCTGCCGACGCGTTCGGGGCGAGTGGCGTCGGCCACGTTCCACAGCTGGATCCGCCCGTCCAGGCTCATGCTGGCGAGCAGATCACGCCGGGACGAGACGGCCAGGGAGTCGACGCGTGCGGAGTGTGCCTTGAGCGAGGGCAACGCTGCCGGTGCGGCTCGGCCGTCGATGCCCCAGCGCAGGATCTCGCCGGTGGACGCACCCGCGAACAGGGTCTTGCCGTCTGCGCTGAGCGCCACAGCAGTGATGGTGGGCTTCACCTGCAGTGCTGCGATCTGTCGAGGGTGTCCCAGATCCGCGATGTCCCAGAGCCGTACCGTCGCCGAGGGCGACTGACCGTTGTCGTACGTGGCGGCGATGAGCAGGGTGCCGTCCCCGTTGAGCGTGAGGGGACCGGCCAACACCCCGCTGATGTGCCCGGTTTCGCCACCGGCGAGCAGTGTGATCGAGCCGCCGGTGGCGATGGCGAGCACCCGCCTGTTCGCGCTGTACTGGATGTCGTGGGCGGGCTCGTCGCCGTTGATCACTCCCGGAGTGCGTTGGCTGTTGA
Source organism: Streptomyces sp. NPDC048142 (assembly GCF_043202835.1). Lineage (NCBI taxonomy): Bacteria > Bacillati > Actinomycetota > Actinomycetes > Kitasatosporales > Streptomycetaceae > Streptomyces > Streptomyces sp. NPDC048142. Next base: position 225,218 of record NZ_JBIDBC010000007.1, on the reverse strand, counting down.
GCATCGCGCCGCGGCCGGCCTCGCGATCGATCTCGTACGAGAGCAGGCTGAGCTGCTTGGCCAGACCAGGCTGGAGGTCACGCAGGTTCTCGGTCTCAGCGGCGAGATACCGGGCGAGGTCACGCTGGTGGGCCTGCTCGGCCTGCCGCTGGAAGACGGCGACACCGACCAGGCCCGCCGAGGCCAGTACGGCCAGGGCGATGAAGATCGCCAAAGCGATCCGGAGCCGACGGGTGCCCCGGCGTTCCTGCCGCCAGGAGGCGTCCAGGAATTCGGCGAGCTCGGGCTCGAGAACCGCCACGCCGGGAGCTCGGGCGGCGCGCTCGCGCACCACGGCCAGACGGTTTCCCCGGTACAGCCGGGAGGAGTCACGGCCGGCCTGTTCCCAGGCCGCCGCGTCGTCGGCGAGTTGCCGGCGGTCGCGCAGCCAAGCGCGATCCGTGTCGACCCATTCCCGTAGCCGGGGCCAGGCGCGGAGCAGCGCTTCATGACTGATCCTCGCGGTGTCGTGGTCAAGTGTGATCAGGCGGGCCTTGACGAGAGCTTGGATCGCCCTCTGCGCGGCTTCCGGCTTGGGCAGGCCGGACAGGAGGGCGGAACGCCTGACGGGCTGGGCCGTGTCGGCGGCGTCCTGGCCCACGCGGACAAGCCGGAGCAGCATGGTCCGGAGGGCGATCCGCCCGTCATCGTCGAGCTCTTCTGTGTACACGCGCTCGGCGGTCTGCGCGATGGCTCCTCTGATGCCGCCCGCCGCAAGGTATCCGGAGACCGTGAGCCGTGTCCCGCCGTCCTCCTGCCAGGTCGCCCGCAGCACGTGGGACAGTAGCGGCAGCGCCCCGACTGGGGACTGCCTGTCGGCCGACGCTCCCAACTCGTGCAGGATGAGGTCCGCGAGCTTGTCGTCGAGCGTCAGGCCCGCGGCGGCGGCCGGCTTCTCGATCGCGTCACACATTTCCTCGGCGGTCATCGGCTCGACCAACAGCTGGGCCTCGCCCAGGACGGCTAGAAGTTCGGGATGTGCGGCGGCCTGGGCGTAGAAGTCTGCCCGCAGGGCGAGGATCACCAGGGCTCTGGGCGGGCCGTCGTCCGTCGGCGGCCGGGCCATGGCAGTCACTGCCCGGAGGAAGGCGGTCTGTTCCGACGGGTCCGGGCAGAGGGTGAACAGTTCCTCCAGCTGGTCGACCAGCAGGACCAGCCGCTGTTCAGGCCGATCCGTGAGCAGGTGGTCGACGAAGTCGGCGGCGCGGTCTGGGTCGTCGCGGAGAACGTCGACGAGAGCGGCTGCCGAGCCGTTGAGCTGCCTAGCCAGATTCCGGAACGGGCTTGGACCGGGCGTCAGGTGCAGGCAGGGCCAGCGGGCCGACGCGGGCAGGTCGTTCTCGCGCAGCCGTGCGAGCAGACCAGCGTTGAGCAGGGAGGTCTTTCCCGAGCCGGACGCACCGACCAGGATCAGCGGTCCGGGGTTGTCGTCGGACGCCCGTGCCGCGGCCAGAACGCGGTCGGTCATCTGCTTCCGCCCGAAGAAGACATGGGCGTCGTCCACCCCGTACGCGTCCAGACCCGGGTACGGGCAGCGGCCGGGCTCCGGAGCCTCGGGCGTCGGTGTACTGGGCGTTGACGCGTGGGCCGGAAACGCGGGGTTCGGAGCGATGACCAGTTGTCCGGAGCGGTCCCCGACCTGCCGACGGGGCAGGGGGTGTTGCTGGGCCCGCAGCTTCCGGAACACCGCTTCGTACGCCGTGTCCAGGGTCAGCGTGTGAGGTCCGCGGGGGTCTCCCTGTGTCATGAGGTCGATGAACGCCCCGGTGAAGGCGGTGTGTGCGGCGTCCTCCGGTGCGTGCGCCAGCTGTTCCGCGGACGCGAGGAGATGCATGCCGTGCGCGGGTCCTATGGAGAGCGTCGGCGAGAACGGGCCTGCATCCAGGGACACGCGCCCGGAGAAGCAGCAGTCGAGTACGACCACGATGGACGACGCCCTACTCGAGCCGACGGCTTGTTTCAGTGTGGAGAAGGACAGCGCCTGGTGCTCGGCCATACCGGGAGTGAGCCGATCGGTGCTGCTCGCAGCCAGGTACAGCTCGTTGTCCGGGCCAAGTAGTCCGTGTCCGATGAAGTAGACCAGTAACACGGTGTCGGCCAATTGCGCCGCCTCAGTGACGGCGGCGGCCATGGTCTGCGCATCGGGCGGATCGAGGATCGCGGTCAGCCGGTCGGGACGAACCCCGCACCGTTCGATCAGGGCCGCTTGCAGGTCGTGGTAGCTCCGGGCGACTGAGGGCACCGAGGGAAGGACGGAATCCTGGTGCGCAGAGGTAGCGATCAGGAGCGTCCGCGCACCCTCGCCGGAGAGATCGGTCATCTTGCGTCGTTGCGCTCGATCTCGCTTCGCTGTTCTGTCTCCGGTCTCAACAGCTCTGCGACATCGGCTACTTGCTGCCGCAGTGCGGTGGAGTCGAGATCGGATACGCCCTTGGCCGTCAATTCCACTGAACGGCGGTTTGGAAGGGTCACCTTGATGCGTATCTCACTACGGCGTGTGCGCAGCCAAGCGATGACGGCGGTAGCCAGGGCGGTGGCGGCGCCGGCGGGGCCGAGAGCAACGGACAGCGCATCCAGCAAGGGCCCCAGCATGCCCGGCCGAGGCGGGCTCTCCTGGCGGTCGACTCGCCCCCGCAACTCCTCGACGTCTCTCAACCAGTCGTGCAGAGAACGCAGCTCCTCGGCAGGGTCCGGACCCTCCGCGTGCACAGTCACTTCCATGACGCCCCCGTCATCACCACATTGAGTTCTCGATCGTCAATGGCTGCAATCGAGGGTAAGGGAAATCCACCGCGTGTGGCTGTGATTCATGTCTTTCAACGGGTCGGAGGGGCTTCTGCTCGAGATCGGTCAGTCGGACTCGTGGCGGGTCTGAACAGTGGGTCCGGTGACTGGCTCAACTCCCAGCCAGGGAGCGTCAAGCAGGTGAAGTTGGTCCTCGGGCACGCGTCCGATGTGCTTCTTCGCCACGAAGAGTCGATGCAGGCGCTCGGCTGGGGTTCCCATCCGACCGTTTGCGTGGCCGGCCGTTGAGTTCGGACGCGACGACGTCCCGGCACTCGCGGGTGTGTCGGGACGCTATGTTGTTGCCTAGCCCCAGCCGCTCAGGGAGACTTGCGGCCCGCCTCCGAGGTAGCGGTCGAGGGCGCTGGCGGTGGTCTCTACGAATTCCGCGGGGATGGCGTCGGCGTCGACCCAGCGAACCTGGGAGTGCTTGCGGGGTTCGCGGTTTTCGGGTTCGCCCGTCCAGTCGTGGGCGGCGAAGACGACAGTGAGGAAGCCGTTGGGGGCTTCGACGCCCCAGGCGCCGTGGATGATGTGGGCGACCTTCAGTGCCTCCGGTTTCACGGTTAGGCCCGTCTCTTCGAACAGCTCACGCGCGGCGGTCTCGGTGATCGGCTCGCCGGACTCGCTCTTGCCGACGGGCAGGTCCCACATCCCCTGGGCGAACTTGGCGTTCTCGCTGCGCTGGAGGAGGACGACGCGGTTGGTGGCCTTGTCGTGGACGATGACGGCCGCGACCAGCAGGGTCATGGAGTCGAGTGCCGGCTTGAGGGCCGGGGGGCGTTTGTCGGTCTGCTGGGCCACGGGGTTCCCTTCGTCGGGCGGGTTGTTGGGCATGTTAGGCGAGGGCCTCGCGGGCTCGGCGGGCGAGATCTGCTGCACCTGGGACGCGGCGGCGCTGGTATACAGCGAGCGTGGAGCGGATCGAGGTGATCGCCTTGCGGGTGCGGTCGGAGGTCATGCCCTCCATGAGGAGCAGGGCCTGGGTCCAGGCGGCGACTGCTTCGTCGGCGCGGGCCTGAGCGGCGAGACTGTCGCCGAGGTCGGCGTGGGTGAGTGCGTGGACGCGCTTGTACTTCTCCGGGTCCCAGCGGGTGAGGGCGTCGCGGTGCTGCTGTTCCGTGCCGATGTGGTCGGCGAGGTCGGTCAGGGTGCGGGCGGTGTGGCTGGACACGGTGCCGGCTGCTGGGCCGCTGACGCGGGAGAAGCTGGGCTGGGGCCCGTCTTCGCGCAGGAGTGCGTCTTCGGCGGCGAGGAGAGCACGAGCGGCCAATGGGTTCTCGCCGACGGCTGCGTAGGCGCGGGCGTGCGTGATGTGGAGGAGCGCTTCCGTCTGGCCGTCTACGTGGCCGAGGCCGCGGGTGAGGGCTCCTTTGACGAGGTCCACGCAGTGGTGGGGTTGCTTGAGGCTGAGGGATTGATGGGCGAGGGCGCGCATCATCCAGGCGGCGTGGCCGTGGGGGTCGGCTTCGCAGGCGAGTTGGTAGCCGACCTGGTAGTAGCGCTGGGCGGCACCTTCCTGGCCGAGGTCGTGGTGTTTCCACCCGGCCAGGTAGGCGAGCTCGGCGACAGCTCCGAAGGCGGCCCGGCGTAAGACTTCGCTGGGGAAGCGCCCGCGAAGCATGGGGGCGGCGGTGTCGGCGAGGTACGCGCAGACGGTGGTCAGGCCGTGTCCGCCGCCGAGGCGCTCGTCAGCGGCGCTGAAGGCGGTGGTGATCTGGCGTACGACATCCACGTCCTCCGCGCCGACCAGGGACATGCCGGTCCGGGCGCGGAGCATGCGGGCTGTGGCCTCGTGGTCGTGGCTGAGCGGCATTGCGACGCCGGCGGTGGTGAAGGCTGCGATCGCGAGGAAGCGGCGGCGTTCGACGTCGGCGCGGCCCAGGTCGGTGACCGCGAGGACGGGATCGGCCTCCGCCGGCTCTTCGGCGTCACCGGCATGCAGACCGATCTCGGTCCGGGTGATCGTGCGTCCCACTCGGCGGGACAGCGCCTCGGCCAGGTACTGACCCACCTGCCCTGACGGGGCGCGGGTGCCGTTCACCCAGTGTGAGACGGCCGACTTGTTGGTCTGGAGCATCTCGCCGTTCTCGGCGGCAACGCGACGCACGTCTCTCGCGAGCGCCTCGTAGGTGCATCCGGCCGCGTGGATGGCATCCCGCAGACGGGCGTTGGCAACTCCCTGCACCGCCATGACCATCTCCAACCTGGAGCTGTAAACCGCGTATACCGCTTCAGCTGCCCATCACCGTACCCACTGAGCGTGACCACCGGTTCACTTATCAGCAGCCGCCCGGAACGGCGTGACCGTAATCCAGGCTCCCCCTTGGTCCGGGCGGCACTCCGAAGTTCCGTACGTCCACACCGGGCTCGGGCATAGCTGTGCCCGACCCCGGCCGATCAGAGACGGAGACACGGTGACCACCATCGACACCACGGCCATCACGGTCGAGCTGCCCGAGGCGTTCGACCAGCGCTGGAGCCGCCTGCCTGGCATCCAGGTCGACGGCCGACGCATCACCATCGACCCGGCCGAGTACTTCTTCCGCTTCGAGTCGAACACCTGGCTCGTCGCCGACTGGGAGCTGGTCAAGACCCAGCTCCTGGACGTGAACGAGACGACCGAGAGCGCCGTCGAGCAGCTCGCGCTCGACTTCACCAAGCACCACGGCGAGTCCACCTCCGACGCGGCCCGCGTCCTGGCCACCGCGTACGAGGTGTACGCCTACCTGTTCCGCGACGAGCACCTCGCCGGCCTCGGTCTCCCGCAGATCACCGCCGACCACCTGCGGATGCTCCGTGAGGCGGCCACGCTGATGGCGCTCAACAAGGTCGAGCTGGACGGGCACATCTCCAATGTCGGCCCGTGCTGGTTCTTCCCGGCCGCCACCTCCGTCGTCTTCGACCTGGACGACGAGATGGGCGGGATGCTCGACGAGGTCTACCACGGTGGCTGGTTCAACGAGCACCGCCGGATCGAGTCGATCAAGGCCCACGCCGCCCTCGGCGGCCGGCTCGTGCACGGCTGCCAGTCCGTGCCGGACCAGTCCGGGGGAGTGGTCGCGCCCTACGGTGCCTCGATGGCCAGGTTCCGTGACGACCTCGCCGCGTTCAAGGCGGGCTGGATCGAGCAGGTCTACGCCCACCGCGTGAACCCCGCCGCGTAACCCACCCGATCAGGCTCCGGGGCGGGCCGGCCTCCCTCGCCCGCCCCGGACGCCACCATCCCCCGGAGCCCGCACATGACCCCGAACCCCAGCGCTGAACTCCTCGACAACCTGCTCACCGCGACCGGCCAGACCACCTCCCGACGGGAAGAGGTACGGGTGTGGTCCATGTCCGGCGTCGAGCGCGTTACCTTCCCCGACGGCTCCACGGCCATCTTCAAGTACGCCAAGAAGCCCTTCGACAGCGAGGACCAGGCCCTTCGCCTGGCCCGCACCCTTGGCGTCCCCGTGCCCCAGCTCCACACCTCCGCCGTTCTCGACGGCTGGCTCGGCATGCTCATGGAAGACCTCGGGCCGTCTGCCCGCGATGCCGATGACCTCGACGGCGTCGCCGCGGCTGTGGTCCTGCACAGCACCCGTACGGCTTCCGCCCTGCCGGTCCTCGACCGGGAGCGGCTACGTACGCTGCCCGTCCGAGCGCTGGAGCATCTCGAACGGCTGCGCAAGGCCGACCGGTGGCAGGACGCCGACGATGTCGAGAAGGCGCTCGACCGGATCGCGCAGGCCGCGGAAGCTCGCTCGGCCGGAGCGACGCTGGCGCCCTTCGGATGGGTGCACTCGGAGTTCCACCCCACCAGCCTGCATGTCGGCGAGCGCGGGTGGCGGCTGCTCGACTTCGCCCGCGCCTTTACCGGCCCCGGCCTGCTCGACCTCGCCAGCTGGCACGGGACCATCGAGCCCCCGCATCCCCTGCGGCTGCGCGTCTTCCTGGAGCAGTACGTCGTTGCCGACGGCACCCCGGACGCTCTCGCCTCGCGGGGCGGGCTGACCGCCGAGAACTGGGCGCTGGGCTGGCACCGCATGTGGGCCGTCGAGTGGTTCATGGAGCAGTCGGTTCGCTGGATCAACGACCCGGCCACCGACCCCGGCTACATCAAGGTCGTCCGCCGCCACCTCACCGACGTGCTCCACCTCCTGGAGATCTGACGTGCTCGCCCAGACCTCGCCGTGGCACGCCCACGCCATCCAACGCACCGCCGCCGGGCTCGCCGAACCCTTGGCCGTGCCCGCCCGGATGGAATGGACCACGAGACCCGGCCAAGGCCCCGCCGCCGAGATCCTCGGCCCCGACCTGCGCGGCAAGCGACTCCTGGAACTCGGCTGCGGCCCTGGCCACAACGTCGCCCACCTCGCCGCGCGCCACGGTGCTCACGTCACCGGCGTCGACTTCGTCGGCCTCCAGGTCCGCCGCGCCCGCTCCCATTACGGCCGACTGAACAACCTCGGTTTCGTCGCCGGGCACGCTCTGCACTATCTGCACGCCTCCGACGAGCAGTTCGACGCGATCTACTCCGTCTTCGGCGCGGTGGGGCTCGTTGCTCCCGAGTTCCTGCTGGCAGCCATCGCTCAACGCCTCAAGTCCGGTCGGGTGCTCGCCTTCTCCGTTCCGCACCCGCAGCGCGGTGGCCGCGGCGCTTCCGGCGACGACCGGCCTCGCCGCGACTTCGTCACCCTGCCCGACCGCACCCGTCTCCCCATCACCCGCTGGGAGTTCGACGCCGACCGCTGGGAGCGGCACCTCAGCCGGACCGGCTTCCACCTCACCTCCGCACAGGAATTCCACGACCTCCGTATGGGCCGCTCGCCCGCCACCCTGCTGATCCGCGCCCACAAGCTCTGACCGCTGGAGGAACCGATGCGCTCGTCCTACCTGCTCCTCGATGTCGATGGCGTCCTCATACCCTTCCCCGCCGCAGACGGCTCGACCCCGGCCACCCACACTCGCCACGACGTAGTCCCCGAAGGCCGGAGCGCCGACAACCCGGTCACCGTCTGGCTCAACCCCGAGCACGGCCGCCTGCTCCTGGAGGTCATCCGCACCGGGCTGTTCACTCCGGTCTGGTGCACCAGCTGGCGGCAGGACGCCGCCACTCTCATCGGCCCCCTCCTCGGTCTGCCAGACCTGCCGTACGTCGACCTCCCGCGCCCGCAGATCGCCACCAGCCACCCCAACGGCTACCTGTGGAAGCGGGATTACGTCGACGCTTGGATGGGGGATGCTCCTGCCATTTGGATAGACGACGACTTCACCAACCTCGACCACGCCTGGGCGGCGGAGCGTACTGCCAAGGGGACACCGACACTCCTCGTTCAGCCCGACCCACACCTCGGGCTGCAGCCCGAGCACCTGACCAAGGTCCTGACGCGGGTCTCGCGGCTACGGGTAGCCCGCGTCGCCGAGGGCCTGCCGCAGGTTCATCAGCGGCCTACGCTCGGATAGGCCGGGTATGACAGGCGCTCAACGAGTTCCACTCGTTCTCGTCAGCATTCACGAGTGGTTGCAGCCTCACGTGGTACTGCGCTCTCAAGCGCTGTCGACGTGCCGTGCTCGGAGCCACGCTGCCTCGAACGCAGCAGGGTCGATCACCTTGTCCGCCCAGTACGGGTCAAAGAGGTCCACGACCGGCGGGTTGAACGGCCAATCGTCGGGGCCGCTCTTCAGCGCAACTCCGTCGTTGGTGACTTCGACCTGGCGCACCCTGCGGCCGTCTGAGCCGACCTCCATGAAGTAGGTCGCGGGTCCATCGCCGTCGCCGTCCCAGCGGCGCCGGAGGTGCACGATGCTCCGGTCCGCAAGCGCGCCGAAACCGGGGCGGCCGCGCTGCGCGTCGCGCTTGGCCCGCAACCCGTCCAGGCCCGGAGGCATGGCAGGTGCGTCGATATCGACTTCGTCGATGTCCACGTCAGCCCGCTCGATGGCTTCCGGGCTGTCGATCACCTCGACCTCCGCGAACGTCTCGAGGACTTCCCTGGCCGATCGCGCATGGACCCACCACCATGTACCGCCCATGCCGTAGTCGTGCAGGACGAGGAAGCGCGACTTCGGTACAGGGGGAGTGCTTGTCATACCGGCCAAGCGTAGTTGGGCGTGATCGGGTACGGCGCTGAGGATTCCGTGGCAGTGGTGGTGAACCGAGCGGATCGAGAAGGGCAGCGACTGGGTGCGTCGAGTTGGGGTGTCGGCTGGGCTGGACAAGAGGTAGTGCCACCCAGTTTGAGCTGATCGCTACTCTCTTCGCATGACAGCGCCCGAAGATCGCGAGTTTCCCGCTGCGCTCGCCGCCGCCATGGCAGTCCGGCTTGAGTGCATCGGCGAGGATGGGGTCGACTTCGAGCCCTACGAGTACTTTCTGTCTGCCGACGAGACCACTGACTGGTTTCGCGCCTGGACAGGAAACGCTGAGGTGAACGGAGACGGCTTCCGCGTCTTCGGCCAGGACGGCACCGGCGGCTATGCGGCATTCTGGCTGGTTCGGCCGGGCAGGGAGCTCGCACAACAGCCCGTCGTGTTTCTAGGCTCCGAAGGTGAGACAGGAGTCGTCGCCAGCGATATGGGTGCCTTCCTATGGCTTCTGGCTGAGGGCTTCGGCCCGTGGGAGGCTGCCACTTCGGACAAGCCCGAGCCCGATTGGGCTCCGCAGGTCAATCGTGACCTGGCTGCTGTTGCGGAGCGATTTGCTCCGGAGCACCGTGCGTCAGCCGCAGCGATCATCGCCCAGGCTGCGCGCGAATTCTCTGACTTCGAGGACACCATCGAGAAGCTTTGCCGTTGAACCCGAACCGATGCCCTCGCCGGATGGCCGGCGAGAGCATCGGTTCGGGTTCAGCGGCGCCGACCGCGGTCTTCAGCCCTCCTCGCTACTGGGGCGGCCGAAGGGTCTTGTGCGGAAGGAACCAACGACACCTGCTTGAAGGTGCTTCGGCTGTGAGCCGCCTGCGTCCGCCGATTCGGCTGGGCGGTGATGCGCCAGTTGAGGGCCTCGGCAGGGCGCTCGGCGCTGGACAGCTCGCGCTGGGAGCCCAGCTTGGCTAGGAGACGGCGAGTGATGTGGCCTTCTGTCTCGGCGCGGGCGAGGGTGGTGGTCAGCGCGGTCCAGGACGGGTCGGCCATGATGCGGTCGGCGTCGTCGGGGAGGACCGCGCGGACGTCCTGTTCGAAGCGGCGGGTGGTCTCGGCTCGTGGGGCGCGGCGGGTCAGGTCTTGCAGGACGGGTGCGGCGGCCTGCTGGTAGCCGGCCTGGAGGTGGCGGAAGGCTTCGTCGGCCGCAGCGGCCTGCTGTTCGTGGCCGCGCTGCTCGTGCCACTTGGCGGCGGCGCGGGCCAGATGCACGGTGGCGAAGAGCAGGGCGATGGCGAGTCCGCCGGGTTCGTTGGAGGCGTAGGCGAGTTCCTTGGCGGCTTGGCGCAGGGCGTGGGCTGCTTGGTGGTCGGCGCGGGTGGCGGATCGGCGGGCGCGGTTGAACGCCGTGGCCGCTGCGCGCAGCTCTGCTCGGTGCGGGCCGGGTGTCGCGCTAGCGATGTTGTAAAGGGCATCTCCGAAGGCGGTCAGGTGACCTTGGGCAGCGGCATCGTCGTCGGAGTCGAGGACGGTGTGCGTCAGCTGTAGCGCGGCGATGGTGTGCTGCCAGGGCTCAGCGGGATCTGCCGCGAACCGCGGGCGGTCGGCCACATCCTGGTCGGGGAGGTGTTCGCGGAGGCGGTTGATGGAGAGGTCGGGGGCGAGCTTCGAGCCGCCGTACCAGACCGGTTCGCCGGCGCTGTTGGTGTCGCCGGGTGCGGCGAGGCTGTAGCCGATCACGTCGCCGCTCTCGGGGCCGAGGCGCGTTTTGACCTTGATGCCGAGGGACTGCAGCACGGTGAAGTAGTCGGCCTCGGTGTGCACGGCGGCGGCGACCGCGTACGCCCGCTCGCGCAGCCACTGTCGTGCGGTGATCGTCTGGCCCTGGCGCTCGGCCTTGGCGCGTTCGGCGCCGGTGGGGGTACGGGGGGCCGTGAGGTCGCCCGACTTCAGGCGGCGCAGGCCGAACTCGGCCTCGATCCTGCGGCACTCCGCCTGGGCCCGCCGGCCGTCCTGGTGGGTGCGTGGGCGGCGTCCGTCGGCGCGGACGGTGGTGGCCATGATGTGGATGTGGTCGTCGGCGTGACGTACCGCGATCCATCGGCATGCCTTCTCGTCGCCGTCGGGGGCGATGCCCGTGGCGTGCACGACGCGGCGGGCGACCTCGGCCCACTCGGTGTCTGTGAGGTAGCGGTCGCCGGGGGCGGTGCGGACCGGGCAGTGCCAGACGTGCTGCGGTGGTTTCTTGCCGCCCAGCTCGCGGGTGCGGAGGTCGACGTGGTGGTCGAGTCGCCTGGCGAGCTGGGAGTAGGTGACTGCCGGGTCGCGGCCGGGGTCCGGGGCGCCGGTCATGTCCCATGCGGCGACGATGTGGGGGTTGGTGTGCTCGTCGCGGCGCCCAGGGCCGAAGAGGTAGGCGATCAGTCCGCGGCTGTCGGAGCCGGTGGAGACGTCAGGAACCATGGGTCGTGCCGTTCGCGAGGAGCTGGTCGATGAGGTGGAAGCTGTTCTGTGCTGCCTCCTCGACGCGGTCCAAAACCGCCTCGGCGCGCTCAGGCACGGTTCCTCGGTTGATGGCTGCGGTGATCTGGTTGAGGTTGCCGCCGATGCGGTTCAGGGCGACGGTGTGCGCCTCGACGGCCTCGATCAGCGGGCGCAGAGGATCGTCTTCCGGGCTGCCGACCATCCCCGCCTTGCCCACCGCAACAGCCAGGGCTGCGTCCCCGACGAATCCGGCGAACCTCTGACCGCGCTGGTGAGCGGCGGCGCTGATCACCTGGACTGCGGTGCGCGTGAAGCGGATGGTCTTCTCTTGGTCGCGTTTCTCCACGGTGCGCTTGCGGTTCATCTGCGCGGGCAGGGCGGGGGCGTCGAGGTCCCGCCAGGAGGGCTGCTCGACGAGCGGTGGGGCATCGGCCGGCGTATGGCGAGGAGCGGAGTCGGCTGCGGGCCGGCGGGCGTCCTCGGCAACCTCCTCCTCCGGCTCGGGCGCCCCCTGGCGCTCGGCCTCGTCCTCCGCCACCCCTGGGGCGGGGGCGAGTGCGGACGAAGCCTCGTTAGAGGCTCGTTCGCTCCAGCTTGCTGCTGTTCGTCGGGGGAGCCTGAACAGTTTCCTGCGGGGGCGGGAGGTCGTGTCGTCCGTGCTCGATTCGGGCATGGTGGTGCTCCGTCAGTCGTGTGGGTGGGGGGCGTCGCGTCCGTCGCATCCGTCGCGTGCCTGGTCAGCACAGGTACGGAGAGGGCCGCAGGTACGGAGTGATCCGTAACGGCGAGGAGATCCGTCCCCGCGCTGACCTGCGCGGGGACGGATGCGACGGATTGATGCGGACCTGGTGTCAGCGGGTGGGCCGGGGGCCTGCGGGCCGTCCGGGCGGGCCGGTGGGCAGCGTCCCGGACGGAGGGGCGGGTGGCCTGCCCGGGGTCGGACGTGCCGGGACCTCGGCGGTGGGTGCCGACGGGGCGGGGGCGGGGCAGTAGCGGGCCCAGGCGTCCAGGAACTGGTTGCGGGCGTACGCCTTGGCCTGCCTGCCGTTCTCGAAACGGTAGTTGGCCGGGCTGATACCGAAGTCGCGCAGCAGGTTCGCCAGGTGGTAGGCGTTCAGGCCCTTCGTGCCGTACTCGGCCCACGGGGCCTCGGCGTCCTGGATGAGGACCGTGAGCAGGTCCTGGCTGCGCAGTGCCTCCTTGCTGCCCTCCTGGTCGAAGACGCGGCGGATGTCACGCAGCAGCCGTGTTTTCAGCGTCGTTTGCTCGTCCTGGACCACTTCGTTGCGCGTCATCGCGAGGCAAGCGGCACGTGCCCGCGCGGGCCAGTGCCCGCCGGCGAGGTCGGCGACGATGACGAGCGGCTCCCATGTGTCGGCGGCGCGGTCCTCGACGGGCATCTTCGGCACCGCGCCCGCGACGGTGCCGCGCTGCGGGACCAGCCAGTCGGCCAGCCGGTCGCGAATCGCGTGCAGTTCCGGTACGGAGTATCGCGATCGGAACGGGGTGATCCGCTCACCCGGCTTGCGCTTCTGCATGCGGATGACGATCGCCCGGTCCATGATCGTGTCCGGCAGGTCACCGATACCGGCCAGCGCCGCCATCGCGAAGGTGGGGAACGCGGTCGGCTTGTGCTCCGGCCCGGAGATCCGCCAGGCGGGCCGGTTGCGCTGGTGCCCGGCGTTCAGCAGGCCGCGCAGGTCTTCCTTGTCGCCCGCCTTGGGGCCGAAGATGGTGTCGGCCTCGTCCACCAGCAGCGTCGGCGGGTTCTTGCCGATGACGCGGAAGACGACGGCGGGGGAGGTGTTCACCGTCATCATCGGCTGGTGGACGGTCTCGTAGAGGACGTCCAGGAGACGGGACTTGCCGCACCCCTTGGTCGGCCCCACTACCGCCAGCCGCGGCGCGTGCTGGAGGCCCGGCTGGATGTGGGAAGCCGCGACCCACAGGGTGACCGCGGTCAGGGCCTCGTCGCTCGGCAGCACGACGTACCGCCCGATCGCCGTGCGGAGGTCGTCCAGCAGCGCGCTGCCTGCGCCTGCCGGCCCGCCGCTATCTTGGGATTCTGGTCCGCCTGGAGCAGGAACGCCTGCGCTGTCCGACGCTGTTGTCGGGGCACTAGTCTCGGCAGGTCGCGAATCGCATGAGCTCCGGTTCGGAGCATCGGCGGGCGGGCCTCCGATGGCGGGACGTGTCTGCCGGTCGCGGGGCAGACCCTGGCCTGGAACCGCGATCGGTGGCCAGGCAACGTCGGATGCCTTCGAGGTGGCGGGGGACGTAGGGTCCTTCATAGATGTTCCTCTCAGGTGGGGGCGAGACGGGCAAGGTCTCGCCCCCGACCAGTTCGTTCAGGGATGGGCGAGGTGCAAGGGGATCTCCGGCCCTCGGCGTAGGCGCGCCGAGGGCCGTTCCTGTGTCCGGGCGGTCCGGCGGCTCATGAGGCCAGGCCCCACTCGTCTCCGCCGTCGATCAGCGCGCGCTCGTAGCGCAGCAGTTCGGCCTCGGGGTAGAGCACCCGCTTGCCGACCTTGATGCCGCGCGGCCCCTTCTTGAGCTGGCGCCAGTAGCGGACGGTGCTCTCGGCGGTGCGGTAGCGCTCGGCGACCTCGGCGGTGGTCAGGTATCGCATGCGTTCCCATTCGGCTAGGCGTCGATTCGATCTGCATAAGGAGTACCTCATGATCGGCGGTTAGCCAAACCGGGAAGCTCATGTTTCAATTCGGATAGCGACGGTCGCGATGGAGGTTCGATGGACGACGACATGACCGGGGGCGGCGAGGTGCCGCTGCTCTACAGCGAAGGCAACGTGGCAGGACGCGTGGCCCTGGAGCGCGAGGTCAGAGGGTGGAGCACGACCGAGCTGGCCGAGCGGGTGACCAGAGCGGGCGTGAAGATGAACCAGACGGCCGTGTGGCGCATCGAGAACGGCTCGCCCCGCCGCCGGATCAACCTCGATGAGGCGCTGGCCTTCTCCCGCGTCTTCGAGCTCCCCCTCGAAGAGCTGATGTCCCCGCCCCTCGAAGGGCTCGACATCGACAGTCGACGGCTCGTTCAGGAAGCCGTCGAGGCGTTCTACGAGACCCGCGACGCCCGCGACCGCCTGCACCGTGCCGTGGTCGCCGTCGCCGACCACATCAAGGCACACCCCGACAGCTCACGCGCGATCAACGAGCAGTGCCTCCGCCTCATGGGCGACGAGCGGGACGCTCGCACCCTCACCAGCGACATCGAGGACGGGGGGCACTGCTGACAACTCACATCAAGGAGAAGCCACTTGGCGAACATCCAGAAGCGCCCCAACGGCAAATGGCGTGCCCGATATCGCGACCTCGACGGCAAGGAGCACGCCCGCCACTTCGACCGGAAACTCGACGCCCAGCGCTGGTTCGACGAGGTCACGACCAGCGTGGTCACCGGTCAGTACGTCGACCCGCGCGCCGGCCGCGTCACCTTCGAGAAGTACGCCGAGAGGTGGCAGGGCTCGCTCATCGCGAGCGAGGCGGGTGAACGCATCACCGACAACGCGCTCCGGCTTCACCTCGTACCCGCGTTGGGCGCTCGCTCGCTGGCGGCGATACGCCGCAACGACATACAGGTGCTCTTCAAGCACCTGTCCGATCAGCTCGGCCCCGGCAGCGTCCGGAACGTCCACGACGTCCTCGTGCGCGTCATGACGGCGGCCGTGGACGACAAGGTCGTCGCCTCCAGCCCGTGCCGCCGGATCACCCTTCCGGTCATGCCGGACGAAGAGGTCGCCCCGCCCACTGTCGCCCAGGTCGGGGCCATGGCGCGAGCGATGCCGCCATACATCCGGGCGGCCGTCGTCACGCTCGCCGGATCAGGTCTGCGGATAGGGGAGTTGCTCGGCCTCAAGGTGGCGGATGTCGACTTCAAGGCCGGCACCATCCGCGTGGAGCGGCAGCGGCTCCAGTCGGGGAAGGTCGGTCCGCCGAAGACTGCCAAGTCCCGGCGGACAGTTCCGGTCGGGGAGGTCGTCACCGACGCGCTCCTCGGGCATCTCGCCGCGCGCCCCTCCACGGAGTGGCTGTTCACGATGGAGGAGGGGGAACCGCTCAACTATCGACGGTGGAAGACCGAGTGGAACTGTGCCCGCAAGGCGCTCCAGGCGGCGGAGGGCGAGGCGGCCGGGCGTGAGGGCCGCAAACCCGTCGAGCTGCCGCACATGGTGACCCACGACCTGCGGCACTTCTACGCCTCCGCGCTCATCGCGGGCGGGGCGAGCGTCAAGCAGGTCCAGATGGTCCTCGGCCACGCGTCCGCCGTCATCACGCTGCGGATCTACGCGCACCTGTGGCCGGGAGAAGAAGACCGCACCCGGTCCGTGATGGACGCCGTGCTCGGCGGCCTGCGGACCGGGTGCGGACCGGTAGGGAGTATGACCAGCGAAACCGCAGGTCAGACGGCCTAACCAGAGATCAAGCCTTCTTGGTCTCCCAGAAGATCCGGTCGACCTCGGCGATCAGGTCCAGGGCCTTCTGGCCCGTCTTCGGGTCGTTCGAGCCCTTGGCTGCGGAGAGCGCCTTCAGGCTGTCGTTGATCAGCTGGTGCAGCTCCGGGAACCTCTCGAAGTGCGGGGGCTTGAAGTAGTCGCTCCAGAGCACCGAGACGTGGTGCTTCGCGAGCTCGGCGCGCTGCTCCTTGATCAGGACGGCGCGGGTGCGGAAGTCCGCGTCCTCGTTGGCCTGGTACTTCTCCTGGACGGCCTTGACCGACTCGGCCTCGATGCGGGCCTGGGCCGGGTCGTATACGCCGCAGGGCAGGTCGCAGTGGGCGCTGACCTTCACCTTGGGGGCAAACAGGCGGGAAAGCATGGAGCTGTCCTCCTCGTGATCGTCTTCTCAGGTGGGACATTACTCCGTGGAGCGCCGCTTTCCGTGGTTGCCCCAGGGGCTTAGGTCAAAAGTCCGGGGTGATGATCGGGCCGTCGGCCGAATGTACGGAGCCGTACGCGGGGCGAGGTGCTGACGATGTGCTGGAGGAGGGAACGGGAGGTGCCGGAGATGCCGGAGATGCCGGAGCGGCGAAAGGTGTCCGGAGGCGGGCGGGTGACGTGGCGTCCGCTGCGGGTGGTGGAGGTGACGGGTCCCTCGATGGTGCCCACGCTCTACCACGGCGACCTGCTGCTCGTGCAGTACGGGGCGCCCGTGCGGCCCGGTGACGTGGTGATCCTGCGTCACCCCTTCCAGCAGGACCTGCTGGTGGTCAAGCGGGTCACCGAGCGGCGGCCCGGCGGCTGGTGGGTGCGCGGCGACAACACCTTCGCGGGCGGGGACAGCACCGACTACGGGACCGTGCCCCAGGAGCTGGTGCTGGCCCGGGTGCGGGCCCGCTACCGGCCGCTGGCGAAGGGTCAGCGCTCGGCGGCGGCGGTGCTGGGCTGGGCGGTCTCCGCGCTGCGGCCGGTGCGCTCGGCCTCCTCGCGCTTGCGGGCCCGGTAGGCGGCCACGTTCGCCCGGGTCGCGCAGCGGTCCGAGCAGTAGCGCCTGGAGCGGTTGGTGGAGGTGTCCAGGTACGCGTTGCGGCAGGGCAGCGCCTCGCACAGGCCGAGCCGGTCCACGCCGTGCCCGGTCAGGTGGAAGGCGAGGCCCATCGCCGCGATGGCCGCGTAGCCGGCGGTCGCGTTCGACGGATGGTCGGCCAGGTGCATGTGCCAGTCCGGCCTGCCGTCCTCGTCCCGTACGTCGTGCCCCGAGATCTGCGGGCTCACCGGGAACTCCAGCAGCAGCGAGTTCAGCAGGTCGACCGCGAGCGTCTCATCGCCGCCGTCCGCCGCCTCGAAGACCGCGCGCAGCCGCCCCCGTACGGAACGGAACCGGGTCACGTCCGCGTCCGTCGTCCGCCGTGCCGCCTGCTGATTGGCGCCGAACAGCTCCCGTACCGCCTCGACCGAGGTGAGGGCGTCCTTGTTGCGGGCCGGCTCCTCGGTGTTGACCAGGCGCACGGCGTAGTCCGAGTAATAGGCCAGTTCCACTTGTAGTCCTTACGGTGTCGGTCTAGAGTCGGGGCATCGGCCAGTGTAATGGTCGGTTGACGGAAACGGGCATTACGTGGAGGTTGGCGTGACGGAGACAGCTACGGGCACCGACTGGCAGTCCTGGCAGGAGAGCTGGGACCGGCAGCAGGAGTGGTACATGCCCGACCGCGAGGAGCGGTTCCGGGTGATGCTGGACATGGTCGAGGCGGTCGTCGGACCGGAACCGCGGGTGCTCGACCTCGCGTGCGGTACGGGAAGTATTACGGACCGGCTCCTCAAGCGGTTCCCCAACGCCACGAGCACCGGCGTCGATCTCGACCCCGCGCTCCTGGCCATCGCCCGCGGCACCTTCGAGGGCGACGACCGGGTCGCCTTCGTCACCGCCGACCTCAAGGACCCGGACTGGACCGCCCGGCTGCCCTACACCTCGTACGACGCCGTCCTGACCGCCACCGCCCTGCACTGGCTGCACTGTGAGCCGCTCGCCGAGCTCTACGGGCGGATCGGCGGTCTCGTCCGGGACGGCGGGGTGTTCATGAACGCCGACCACATGATCGACACCGGCACGCCCCGGATCAACGCCGCCGAACGCGCCCACCGGCACGCCGTGAGGGACCGCGCCAAGGACGCCGGAGCGCTGGACTGGGCGGACTGGTGGGCCGTCGCCGCGAAGGACCCGGTCCTCGCCGCACCCACCGCCGAGCGGTTCGCGATCTACGGTGAGCACGCGGACGGCGACATGCCCTCCGCCGACTGGCATGCCCGCACCCTGCTGGCCGCCGGCTTCGGTGAGGCCCGCACGGTCTGGGCGTCGCCCTCGGACGCCCTCGTACTCGCGGTGAAGTAGGTACGGAAGGGCGAAGTCGGTAGGGGAGTAGGTACGGGTTCGCGGAAGCGCCCCGGACACCGGTACACGGAAGCGCCCCGGGCCTGGTCGGACCAACAGGGTCCTGGTCGGTCCGGGGCGCTTCCGTGTGAGCGAGCCCTACAGCACCTTGGACAGGAACGACTTCGTCCGGTCGTGCCGCGGGTTGGTCAGCACCTCGCGCGGGTGGCCCGACTCGACCACCACGCCGTCGTCCATGAAGACCAGCGCGTCGCCCACCTCGCGGGCGAAGCCCATCTCGTGGGTGACGACGATCATCGTCATGCCGTCCTCGGCCAGGCCGCGCATGACGTCCAGGACGTCACCCACCAGCTCCGGGTCGAGGGCCGAGGTCGGCTCGTCGAAGAGCATCAGCTTCGGCTCCATCGCCAGCGCGCGGGCGATGGCCACGCGCTGCTGCTGGCCGCCGGAGAGCTGGGAGGGGTAGTTCTTCGTCTTGTCGGCGAGGCCCACCCGGTCCAGCAGTTTCTCCGCACGGGCGCGGGCCACGGCCTTGGCCTCGCCCTTGACCTGGACCGGGGCCTCCATGACGTTCTCGATGGCCGTCATGTGCGGGAACAGGTTGAACCGCTGGAACACCATGCCGATGTCCCGCCGCTGGAGGGCGACCTCGCTGTCTCTGAGCTCGTAGAGCTTGTCGCCCTTCTGCCGGTAGCCGACCAGCTCGCCGTCGACCGAGAGCCGACCGGCGTTGATCTGCTCCAGGTGGTTGATGCACCGCAGGAAGGTCGACTTGCCGGAGCCGGACGGGCCGACCAGACAGAACACCTCACGCGGGGCGACCTCCAGGTCGATTCCCTTGAGGATGTGGGCTGCGCCGAAGGACTTGTGGACGCCCTCGGCCTTCACCATGGGGGTGGTCATGCGGAGACACCTCCGGAGGGCCGGTTGCTGAACGCGGCGAGGTTGACCTTGACGCGCTGCCACGGCGTGAGCGGCAGCGAGCGCAGCGAGCCGCGGGCGTAGCGGCGCTCCAGGTAGTACTGGCCGACGCTGAACACGCTGGTCATCACGATGTACCAGATGGACGCGACGAACAGCATCTCCATCACCGCGTACGACGTGGAGCCGATCTGCGAGGTGGAGCGGAGCAGCTCGTTGTACGTGACCGCGTAGACCAGCGAGGAGGTCTTCAGCATGTTGATGAACTCGTTGCCGGTCGGCGGGATGATCACCCGCAGCGCCTGCGGGAGGACCACGCGGCGCATGGTCTTGCCCTGGGTCATGCCCAGCGCGTGCGAGGCCTCGGTCTGGCCCTCGTCGACCGACTGGATGCCGGCGCGGCAGATCTCCGCCATATAGGCGGCCTCGTTCAGGGCGAGCCCCAGCAGGGCGCACATGAGCGGGGTCATGACGTCCGTCATCTCGTCCTTGTAGATGAACGGGATGTTCAGGACCGGGAAGATCAGCGCCAGGTTGAACCAGAGCAGCAGCTGTACGTAGACCGGGGTGCCGCGGAAGAACCAGATGTACAGCCAGGCCACCCAGCTGGTGACCGGGTTCTTCGACAGCCGCATCACGGCCAGCACGACGCCGAGGATCACGCCGAGCGCCATCGCCAGGACGCTGATCAGCAGGGTGCGGCCCGCGCCGGCGACGACGGTGCTGTCGAACAGCTTGTCGCCCACGGCGTGCCACTGGATGTTGCCCTGCGAGAAGGCGTACCCGAGGGCGGCGAGGAGGCCGATGACCACGACGCCGCTGATCCAGCGGCCGACATGGCGGACGGGAATGGCCCTGATGTTCTCCGGGACCGTGGTGGCGGCCGGGGAGAGGGGCACCTGACCGGCCGGTGAGCCGACGGGTGCCTTGTCGAGCTTGTCAGTCATCGCGACTGCCCTTCGGTGAAGCGTCCGGTCACTTGCCGCCGTTGATGGCGGCCTTGTCGATCGCTCCCGTACCGGCGCCCCACTTGTCGAGCACCTTCTGGTACGAACCGTCGGCGATGATCGCGTCGACGGCCTCCTTCAGGGCGTCGCGCAGCCCCGTGTTGTCCTTGTTGACGGCGATGCCGAACGGGCCGGCGTCGACCTGCTCGCCCACGACCTCGAACGCCTTGCCGCCGTCGGCCTTGCGCGCCAGGTCCACCGCGACCGGGTAGTCGTTGACCCCGGCGACCGCGCCACCGGCCTTGACCCGCGTCTGGGCCTCGGTGTCGTTCTCGAAGGCCTGGATCTTGATGGCCTTCTCGCCGGCGTCCGTGCAGGCCTTCGACTGCTTCTTGAGAGCCTTCTCGTACGTGGTGGCGCGCTGCACGGCGGCGGTCTTCCCGCAGAGGTCCTCGATGGAGTTGATGCCCTCGGGGTTGCCCTTCTTCGTGTACACCGCGGTACCGGCGAGGAAGTAGTCGACGAAGTCGACGCCCTTGCCCAGCTTCTTGCCCGACTCGTCCAGGCCCTCCTGGCGCTGCTTGTTGTCGGTGATCGACGACATCGCGATGTCGTGGCGCCCGGTGTTCAGGGCGGTGATCAGGCCCTCGAAGGAACCCGAGGTGAACTCGAACTTCACCCCGAGCTGCTTGCCGAGGGCGTCGGCGAGATCAGGGTCCACGCCCACGATCTTTCCGTTCTCGACGGACTCCATCGGGGCGTACTCGGCATTCGTGCCGACCTTGATCACACCGGACTTCTGGTACTTCTCGGGCAGCTTCGCGAAGAGCGGCGCGCCGCTCTTGGTCTCCTTGCCGCTGCCGCTCTCCTGGGAGGAGCTGTCGGTCTGGTCGCCACAGGCGGTGAGGAGCAGGGAGCCGGCGACCGCGATGGCGCCGACCGCCGCAATCCGGGACTTCGCGGTCGTACGACGCGTGATGCTTGCGGTCATGTCGGGATCCTCCGGCAGGTGAGGGTGAGGGTGAGGGTGAGGGTGAGGTGCTGGTGGGCGGCTTGGCACGCACCTTCGAGTGTCGCCACCTTGTGTGATGACGGCATCCTGCCATTCGGACTGGCCCATTCAGGGGTCCTGCCATGTCAAAATCGGATAACGGGCGACCCCCGAACATCAACGGCCGGTGCGCCAGGGCCGGACCATCTGTGGGGATTCATTCCCTCCGCCGGAGAATCTTCGGCCCGTCTCGACCAGTGGACGGCATTTATACCGGTTTGCCGACTTGTCCAGATATTCGACTATGAGTCACGTCACCGCGTCGAAATGGACTCGTCCGTAACCCCGTTCGTCCGGTAAGAAAGACGTTTACACCCCTCATCCGGGGCTCAGGGCGCGTGTGCGGCGCGCCCGCGCGTATGTACCTCAATCCCTGCCAGGGCGGGCCAACCGCTCGGTGCGGGGCACGTACGCGGTGCCCGCCCACCCCTCCTCAACCAGGAGTGGCCACCCTCAAACGATGAAGACTTAAGGGGTCAACACCATGGCAGCGGAGATCGTCAATCCTCGCAGCGACAGCACTACCGACAGCACCACCGACAGCGGCATCCAGCGCACGAGCGCGGCGGACATCGGGGCCGACGAGCCCTTCGATCCGGCCTTCGCCCTCCACCGGGGCGGGAAGATGGCCGTGCAGGCCACCGTCCCGATCCGGGACAAGGACGACCTTTCCCTGGCGTACACGCCCGGTGTGGCGAAGGTGTGCAGCGCCATCGCCGACAACCCCGAGCTCGTCCACGACTACACCTGGAAGTCCCAGGTCGTGGCCGTCGTGACGGACGGCACCGCCGTGCTCGGGCTCGGCGACATCGGGCCCGAGGCGTCCCTCCCCGTCATGGAGGGCAAGGCCATCCTCTTCAAGCAGTTCGGCGGCGTCGACGCGGTGCCGATCGCGCTCGCGACCACCGACGCCGACGAGATCGTCGACACCGTCGTCCGGCTCGCTCCGTCCTTCGGCGGCGTGAACCTGGAGGACATCTCGGCGCCCCGGTGCTTCGAGATCGAGCGCAAGCTCCAGGAGCGCCTGGACATCCCGGTCTTCCACGACGACCAGCACGGCACGGCCGTCGTCACCCTCGCCGCCCTGCGCAACGCCGCGAAACTCTCCGGGCGGACGCTCGGCGACCTGCGCGGTGTCATCTCCGGCGCGGGCGCGGCGGGCGTGGCCATCGCCAAGTTCCTGCTGGAGGCGGGGATCGGCGACATCGCGGTGGCCGACCGCAAGGGCATCGTCAGCCGCGACCGCGACGACCTCACCGAGGTCAAGCGCGAACTGGCCGAGCTCACCAACCGGGCCGGCCTCTCCGGTTCGCTGGAGACGGCGCTCGCCGGTGCGGACGTCTTCATCGGCGTCTCCGGCGGTACGGTCCCGGAGGCGGCGGTGGCCTCGATGGCCCCCGGCGCCTACGTCTTCGCGATGGCCAACCCGAACCCGGAGGTCCACCCCGAGGTCGCGCACAAGTACGCGGCCGTCGTGGCGACCGGCCGTTCGGACTTCCCGAACCAGATCAACAACGTGCTGGCCTTCCCGGGCATCTTCGCCGGCGCGCTCCAGGTCCGGGCCTCCCGGATCACCGAGGGCATGAAGATCGCCGCCGCGAACGCGCTGGCGGATGTCGTGGGCGACGAGCTGGCGGCGGACTACGTGATCCCCTCGCCGTTCGACGAGCGGGTCGCTCCGGCGGTCACCGCTGCGGTGGCGGCGGCGGCCCGTGCGGAGGGTGTGGCGCGGCGCTGAGTGGCGTTGAGCGGTACTTGTCGGGCGGGGCCTGTGGATCGGGCCCCGCCTCTCTGCTTCCTCCGGCGGCCGTCTCCAGCCCCTCCGGCGGCTCGATCTGCCCTGGAGGGGCTTGAAGGTGCGGGCGCGCACCCGGTTGGTGTGCGTCACACGTGCAGGCGGTTACGCGACTGCCCCGCCCCGCCTATCGTCGAGCCATGTTCGCCGCCTACGCAGCCCGCATCGATCCCGACCAGCCCCTCGACGGACTGGAGCTGGGCGACCGCCCGGCCCCCGACGCGCGTCCCGGGTGGACCACCGTCACCGTCCGGGCCGCCTCCCTCAACCACCACGACCTCTGGTCCCTGCGGGGCGTGGGCCTCTCGCAGGACCGGCTGCCGATGATCCTCGGCTGCGACGCGGCCGGCGTCGACCAGGACGGCAACGAGGTCGTCCTGCACTCCGTCATCGGGCAGTCGGGGCACGGCGTCGGGCCGAAGGAGCCGCGCTCCATCCTCACCGAGCGCTACCAGGGCACCTTCGCCGAGCAGGTCACCGTCCCCACCTGGAACGTCCTGCCCAAGCCGAAGGAGCTCAGCTTCGAGGAGGCCGCCTGCCTGCCGACCGCCTGGCTCACCGCGTACCGGATGCTGTTCACCAACGCCGGGGTGCGGCCCGGCGATTCCGTGCTCGTCCAGGGCGCGGGCGGCGGGGTAGCCACCGCCGCGATCGTGCTCGGGAAGGCCGCCGGCCTGCGGGTCTTCGCCACCAGCCGGGACAAGGCCAAGCGCGAGCGGGCGGTCGGCCTCGGCGCTCTGGAGGCGTACGAGCCCGGCGCCCGGCTGCCGCAGCGGGTGGACGCCGTCATCGAGACCGTCGGGGCCGCCACCTGGTCCCACTCCGTGAAGTCGCTGCGCCCCGGCGGCACCCTCGTCATCTCCGGGGCCACCAGCGGCGACCGGCCCGCGCACGCCGAGCTGACCCGGATCTTCTTCCTGGAACTGAAGGTCGTCGGCTCCACCATGGGTTCCAAGGACGAGCTGGAGGACCTGCTCGCGTTCTGCGCGACCACCGGGGTGCGCCCGGTCATCGACGAGGCGCTGCCGCTGGACCGGGCCCGGGAGGGGTTCCAGCGGCTGGAGTCGGGCGACCTGTTCGGGAAGATCGTGCTGAAGCCGACTTCCTGAGAACCCACCGGTAACGCCCTCTTGATGGATCGTCAGATCTGCTGATGGGATCGGCCCATGCGAATGGGCAGAGCACTCATGGCAGTTGTCGTCGCGTCCGTGCTCGCGGCGGGGGCCCTCGCCCCCGCCGCCTCGGCGCGCCCCGCACCCGTAACCGCACCGGCCTCCGGGTCCCACGAACGTTCGATCCCGCCGCTGACCGACGACCGGGGGCGCACCCTCACCCTGCGCGGCTGGAACGTCGAGGACAAGGCGAACCGCGGCGGGGCGGCCCTCACCGCCATCACCGAGCGGCACTTCCGCGACCTGCGCGCGGGCGGCTTCAACTTCGCCCGGCTGCTGGTCTTCTGGGACGATCTGGAGCCCACCCGCGGCCAGTACAGCGAGCGCTACCTCCGGCGGATCGAGCGCATTCTGGACTGGGCGCGCAAGCACCGCATCCATGTCCTCATCGACGCCCACCAGGACGTCTTCGGGCCCGCGTTCGGGCACCGGGGCATCCCCGCCTGGGCCACCAGGACCGACGGGCTGCCGTTCACCCCGAACCCCGACGACTGGTTCTCCGAGTACTTCCAGCCCGCCGTCCAGCGGGCCTTCACCCACCTCTACGAGGATCCCGACCTCCAGCGCGCCCAGGCCGCCATGTGGCAGGTCCTCGCGGAACGTTTCCGCCACCACCCGGCCGTCATCGGCTACGACCTGATCAACGAGCCGATGGGGGAGCTGCGCGAGGGCGAGGACCCGCCGGCCGCCGCCCGCCGCATCGAGGCCCAGCACCTCACCCCGATGTACAACCGGCTCGCCCGTGCCATCCGCGCCAAGGACCGCTCCACCTGGCTCTTCGTCGAGCCGACCCCCATCGTCGGGGAAGGCGTGCCCACCGGGCTGGGGCGGATCGAGGACCGGCGGACCGTGTACGCCCCGCACTTCTACAACACCGCCATGGAGGCGGGCGCCGACTACGACCCCGAGGCCGGCTGGATCGAGGCGTACGAGGCCGCCGTCACCGCGTACCCGGCCCGCTACCGGATGCCCGTGGTCGTCGGCGAGTGGGGACCCCTGAACAACTCCCTCCCCAACATGGGCCGCTTCTACCGCGAGGCCGTCGCCTCCCTGAACCGCTACAGCTCCGGCTGGGCGGGGTACGTCTGGTGCTACGGCGGCGGCTACTGCGCGGTCGACGAACACGGCCGCTTCCGTACGAACAAGGAGCAGACGGCCACTCCGTACGCCCCGGCCGTCGCGGGAACCGTCAGCTCCGAGGCGTACGACGCGGACACCCGCACCTACCGCCTCGCCTACCGGGCGGCCGCCCGCCCCGGGGTGACGGAGCTGTCCCTCCCGCCCTCGCCCCGGGGCTGGCGCGTCTCCGTCACCGGCCCGGCGCGCGTCCTCGGCAAGCCGTCGCGCGCGGGGTGGCCGGTCGTGCCGGCGTGGCCCGGGGCCGAGGTGGTGGTGACCGTGCGGGAGGCTGGCCCGTATGGACGAACTGACCACCCCTGAAGGGTTTCTGCTGCGCCCCTGGCTGCCCGCCGACGCGCCGGCCGTGCTCCGCGCCTTCGCCCCGGCCGACATGGACCGCCAGACCGACCGGCCCGTGTTCGACCGGCCCGGGGCGCTGGCCTGGATCGCGGACCGCACGCGTGAGCGGGGAGCACGCACAGGCTTCTCCTGGGCCGTCGCGGGGGAGGGCGGCGAAGCCCTCGGCTGCGTCGCTCTCGGCGCCGTGAACCGGGCCCATGGCACCGGCTGGGTCTCCTACTGGACCACGGAGACCGCACGCGGCCGGGGCGTCGCCCCGGCCGGGGTGCGGGCCCTGGCGCGCTGGGCCTTCGACGGACTCGGGCTGTACCGGCTGGAGCTGGGCCACCGCACCGACAACCCGGCCTCCTGCCGGGTCGCGGCCCGGTCCGGATTCGCGCCCGAAGGCATCGAGCGGGCCAAGCTGCGCTACGGCGACGTCCGGTACGACGTCGAACGGCACGCCCGCCTCGCCGACGATGATGTCAACTTTGATTGACGAGGTGATGGTGTCAATGTAGGTTGACACCATGACCGAAGCAACGGATCTGGCCGCACGTGCCGGTGACCGCGACCCGCGCGTCGGGCTGCGGGCGGTGGCCGCGCTGCGGCGGCTGCTGGAACAGCTCGAAGCCGTACAAGTCAGAAGTGCCCGCGTCCAGGGCTGGTCGTGGCAGGAGATCGCCGCCGAGCTGGGTGTCAGCCGGCAGGCCGTGCACAAGAAGTACGGGAGGCGTTGATGTTCGAGCGATTCACCCGAGGGGCCCGCGCGACCGTGAAGGGCGCCGTGACCCGGGCGGAGCACATCGGGGCCGACTCGGTCACCGAGGAACACCTGTTGCTCGCGCTGCTGGAACAGGAGGGCGGCCGGGCCGCGTCCGCCGTCACCGCCCTCGGTCTCCGGGACCGCCGGGCCTCCCTGGAGGCCTCCTTCGCCGAGGCCCGCCGCCGCGGCGGCCTGACCAAGGCCGACGCCGACGCCCTCGCCGGCATCGGGATCGACGTCGGCGCGATCGTGTCCCGGGTCGAGACGGCCCACGGCGAGGGAGCCCTGGCCGCCGGCCGCGGCAGCCGCCGGTGGTGGTCCGGGCACCGCGCCTTCACCCCGGGCGCGAAGGCCGTCCTGGAGAAGTCGCTACGGGTCGCCCTGGAGCGCGGCGACCGGTTCATCGGCGAGGAGCACCTGCTCCTGGCCCTCACCGCGATGCCCGGAGTCGTCGCCGACGTCCTCGCCGAGCACGGCGCGACCTGTGCGACCGTCCAGCGCGCGCTGTACGGCCCCGATGCCGACGCCGACGGGGGGCAGGGGCACGCCAAGGCCGGGTGAGCGTACGCACGGAGAGGCGGACGTCCGGTTCCGGACGTCCGCCTCTTCGGGGTCAGGCCCTGGCTCAGGCTCTGGCTCAGGCCTTCCGCTCGTCGTCGGCTCGGGCCTTCGCCTCGTCCTCCGCCGTCAGCAGCGCCTCGATCCGCGCCGTCGCCGCGCCCAGCTGGCGGCGGGCCTCCGCGAGCTGGTCCTCCGTCACCCCGTGATCGCGGGCCGCGTCCCGGATGCCGTCGCGGAAGCGGTCCAGCAGGCGGTCCAGGTCGCGCACCGGATCACCGGCCGACGGCACGTCCTGCCCCCAGTCCGCGCCGGGGACCGGGGCCTGGGCGGGCGGGGCGGTCTCCGGCTCGGGCTTGCCGAACGGGGGCCAGGCGCCGGACCGCGCGAGGCCGCCGAGCTGGCCGGTGATCTCCGCGAGACCCTCCCGTACGCCGGAGGGCCAGTCGCCCCGCGCGAAGTGCTCCTGCACCTGGCGGGCGGCGGTCTGCATCTGCTCGCGCGCCTTCTCCTGGGCCTCCTTGGCCTGACGGCGGGCCTGCTGGGCGTCCTCGCGGGCGCGCCGGGACTCGTCCTTCGCCCGGCGGGCCTGCTCCTTCCACTCCTGCTTGGCCCGGCGCAGCTCCTCCTTCGCCGTGCGCCACGCCTCGCTGTCGCCGAGGTCGCCCAGACCGCCGAAGTCGCCGAAGTCGCCGAACGGGGAGGAGGGTTCGCCCTTCCCCGTCCCCTTCGCCCTGCCGCTCCCGGCCCCCGCCTTCGTGCCGTGCCGGGACTCCGACGCGGCCGCCCGCATGTCGCTGCGCAGCCGGCCCGCCGCGCCCCGGACGTCGTCGCGTATCTCGGCGGCCAGTTCGGAGACCGAGTCGCGGATCTCCAGCTCCAGGTCGGCCAGTTCGCCGCTGCGGCCCGCCAGCTCCTCGCGGCCGGCGTCGGTGATCGAGTAGACCTTGCGGCCGCCCTCGGTGGCGTGGGTGACCAGGCCCTCGGCCTCCAGCTTGGCCAGCCGCGGGTAGACCGTGCCGGCGGACGGGGCGTACAGGCCCTGGAAGCGCTCCTCCAGCAGGCGGATGACCTCGTAGCCGTGGCGGGGCGCCTCGTCGAGGAGCTTGAGGAGATACAGCCGCAGACGGCCGTGGGCGAATACGGGAGGCATGTCAGAGAACCTTTCCGGTCGGCTCGGCGGCGTACGCGTCGTCCTCGACGGGCGGCCTGCGCAGGAGGGCGATCGAACCGGACACGGTCGTCGCCCGCAGGGTCCCCGTCCCGGCGCCCAGCGTGCCGGTGATCTTCTTCGCCCCCCACTGCCCGCCGACCCGCAGGCCCTCGAAGGCGTTGGAGACGGTCCCGCTCGCGGTGTTCGCCTCGACCCTGGCGTCGGCCGGGTGCGGCAGCCGGATCGCGATCTCACCGGACACCGTGGTCAGCCTGATGTCCGTGGGTTTCCCGGAGGGGTCGACGTCCAGCACCATGTCACCGCTGACCGACTCGGCCCGGACCGAGGTCCCCGCCCCGTCGACCACCGTCAGATCACCGGACACCGAGTGGAAGCGCAGGTCCCCCGTGACACTCTGCGCCTCCAGGCTGCCCGACACGGACTCCCCGCGCACCGCGCCGGTCAGCCCGACGAGCGTGGAGTCCCCGGTGATGCCGCGGACCTCGGTACGGCCGCTGACGCCGGAGACGACGGCCCCGGCGCCGATCACGCCGACCTCGACCGAGGAAGCGGCCGGCACGACGAGCGAGACCACGGCGCTGCGGCGGCGGCCCTTGGGGTCGAACCAGCGCAGGAAGTCCTGCCAGGGCAGGTCCTCGTAGGCCACGGTGAGCCGGCCGTCCTCCTGGGTCACGATCAGCGGCGGTCCCTCGATCGCGGAGACCTCCAGCCGGGCGTCCGGCTCGTCGGTCCCGACCACGTTGACCGTGCCGTCGACGATGCGCACATGGAGCGCCGTCACCGGATCGTCGAAGGCGAGCTTCCGCGGCTCGGCGATGGTCCATGTCGACACAGGCATGGATGTCCTCCCGGAAAGCGTGGCGACGCAACATATCGCGTCTCGTCCAGAACACGATATATCGCGGATGAGGGAAGTCAAGGGAAGCCGAGTGGGCTGAGGGGGTCGGGGAGAAGAGGCGGGCGGGGGGTCCCGCGGGAGGCCGCCGTGGCGAAACGCATGCGGCAGCATCAAATGTGGGCATATTGCCCTAGCGTGTGAGCCATGAACGCGACATCCACCGGGGCCCTCCTGCTGTGCCGGGCCGACCCCGAGACCGTACGGCCGCTCGCCCACCTGCTGCGCGAGCAGATGCTGCTGGCCCGCGCGGGCGAGGAGTGGAGCGTGCTCGTCCCGGAGGGGAAGCCCTGGCGGACCGGGGGCGCGGAGCGGGACGCCGAGCCGGTCGACCGGGTCCTCGGCGGCTGGGCCGCCGCGCTCGCCGTCGGCTCCACCTGGCCGGTGCTCGCCCTGTGGTGGGACGCCGACCGGGCCGGATACACCCTCGCCGCCGGGTTCCGCCGCCCTGTGGGCTACGTCTGGCTGACCGACGGCACCCCGGTGGGCGAGGACGAGGCCATGCGGACCTTCGCGGTCCGGCTCGGCCTCGACCCGGTGCTGGACGTGCAGGCACTGGAGGGGCTGACCCACCCCGATCCGGACGCGGGCGCGGACGCCAGGCTGCGCGGGCTGCTCGCCGTCCTCGCCGGTACCGGGCTGGCCCTGCCCGCCGGACTCTCACCGGGCAGCAGCGCCGACCGGCTGCGCAGCGTCGCGGCGGTGCAGCGCGGGGTGCAGCGCGTCGAGTGGGCCGGCTGGCGTGATGCCGTACGCGTCGAACTGGACGCGGTCGAGAGCAGCCGGGTCGGCCCGTGGGTACGCGGCCCCCGCGCGCGGGCCGTCGCCGCCGTCCAGCTCGCGGCCGGGCTTCCGCTCCTGCTGTGGGGCGTCCGCCGCCGCAGCGGCGGCTGGGCGGCGGCCGGTGCCGTGCTCCTGGCGCAGGGCGCGCTGGGACTCGCGTACGAACGGGCCAGGGCGGGCGCGGGACACTAGCGCCGGCGGGTTACGCGTCCTCGTCGTCCTCGTCGTCCAGCCGTGCCAGCCAGGTCGCGAGGCGCTCGACGGGCACCTCGAAGTCGGGGTTGAGATCGACGAACGTCCGCAGCTGCTCGGCGAGCCACTCGAAGGTGACCTCCTCCTCGCCGCGCCGCTTCTCCAGTTCCTCGATGCCACGGTCCGTGAAGTACATGCGCACAGGATATCGAGGCGCGGACGCCCACCGGAACGCCGGATACGCCAGGGCCCCCGGCACCGCGACAACGCCGGGGACCCGGTCCCGCGACGAGCGCGGAACCGGGTCCCAGTGGCGTACGAACAGCGCGTACGGCTACGCGGTCCTAGGCGTCGAAGACCTCGTTGACCAGCTGCGTCTGCTCCGCCTGGTGGCGCTTGGCCGAGCCGACCGCCGGGGACGAGCCGTGCGGCCGCGAGATGCGGCGCAGGCGCTCGCCGTGCGGCACGTCCGAGCCGACCGCGAGGTCCAGGTGGTCGATCAGGTTGAGCGCGATGAACGGCCACGCACCCTGGTTCGCCGGCTCCTCCTGGGCCCACAGGTACTTCTCGGCGTTCGGGTACTTCGCGATCTCGGCCTGGATCTCCGCACCCGGCAGCGGGTACAGGCGCTCCAGCCGGATGATCGCGGTCTCCGTGTCGCCGCGCTTCTCCCGCTCGGCGTCCAGGTCGTAGTAGAGCTTGCCCGCGCAGAAGACGACCTTGCGGACGTCCTCGGCCTTGACCGACGCGTCGCCGATCACCGGGCGGAAGCCGCCGGTGGTGAACTCCTCGATCGCCGAGGCCGCCGCCTTCAGACGCAGCATCGACTTCGGGGTGAAGACGATGAGCGGCTTGTGGTGCGGGTTGTGCACCTGCCAGCGCAGCAGGTGGAAGTAGTTCGACGGGAGGGTCGGCATCGCGACCGTCATGTTGTCCTGCGCGCACATCTGGAGGAAGCGCTCCGGGCGGGCCGAGCTGTGGTCCGGACCCTGGCCCTCGTAGCCGTGCGGCAGCAGCAGCGTTACGCCGGAGGTCTGGCCCCACTTCTGCTCGGCCGAGGAGATGAACTCGTCCACGACGGTCTGCGCGCCGTTGACGAAGTCACCGAACTGGGCCTCCCAGATGACCAGCGACTCCGGACGGGCCAGCGAGTAGCCGTACTCGAAGCCCATCGCCGCGTACTCCGAGAGCAGCGAGTCGTAGACGTTGTACCGGGCCTGGTCGTCGGCCAGGTACAGCAGCGGGGTGTAGTCCTCGCCGGTGACCTGGTCGACCAGGACCGCGTGGCGCTGGCCGAACGTGCCGCGGCGGGTGTCCTGGCCGGCGAGCCGGACCGGGGTGCCCTCCATCAGCAGCGAACCGATGGCCAGCGTCTCGCCCATGCCCCAGTCGATCGTGCCGTTCTCCACCGAGGCCGCGCGACGCTGCATCTGCGGCATCAGACGGGGGTGGACGGTGATCGAGTCGGGGATGTTGACCTGCGACTCGGCGATCCGCTTGACGACCTCGGTGGAGACCGCGGTCTCCAGGGCCACCGGGAACGCGGCCTGCGGCTCCGGGACGTGCGGGGCGGCCGGCTGCGAGGTGGCCTCGCGGACCTCCGCGAAGACCTTCTCCAGCTGACCCTGGAAGTCCTGGAGCGCCTGCTCCGCCTCTTCCAGCGTGATGTCGCCGCGACCGATGAGGGACTCGGTGTACAGCTTGCGCACCGAGCGCTTCTTGTCGACCAGGGTGTACATCTGCGGGTTGGTGAACTCCGGGTTGTCGGTCTCGTTGTGACCGCGACGGCGGTAGCAGATGAGGTCGATCACGACGTCCTTGTTGAACGCCTGGCGGAACTCGAAGGCGAGCCGCGCGACGCGGACCACGGCCTCCGGGTCGTCGCCGTTGACGTGGATGATCGGCGCCTCGATCATGCGCGCCACGTCGGTGGCGTACATCGAGGAACGCGAGGACTCCGGGGCGGCGGTGAAGCCGACCTGGTTGTTGATCACCACGTGCACGGTGCCGCCGGTGCGGTAGCCGCGCAGCTGCGACATGTTGAGCGTCTCGGCGACGACGCCCTGGCCCGCGAAGGCCGCGTCGCCGTGCAGCGCGACGGGCAGGACCGTGAAGTCCGTGCCGCCCTTGTTGATGATGTCCTGCTTGGCGCGGGCGATGCCCTCCAGGACAGGGTCGACCGCCTCCAGGTGCGAGGGGTTGGCGGCCAGCGAGACCTTGATCTGCTCGCCGTCCAGACCGGTGAAGGTGCCCTCGGCGCCCAGGTGGTACTTGACGTCGCCGGAGCCGTGCATCGAGCGCGGGTCGAGGTTGCCCTCGAACTCGCGGAAGATCTGCGCGTACGACTTGCCGACGATGTTCGCCAGGACGTTCAGCCGGCCGCGGTGGGCCATGCCGATGACGACCTCGTCGAGGCGGGACTCGGCGGCGGAGTCGATGACCGCGTCGAGCAGCGGGATGACGGACTCGCCGCCCTCCAGCGAGAACCGCTTCTGGCCGACGTACTTCGTCTGCAGGAACGTCTCGAACGCCTCCGCGGCGTTCAGCCGGCGCAGGATGCGCAGCTGCTCCTCGCGCTCGGGCTTCGGACGCGGGCGCTCGACCCGGTCCTGGAGCCACTTGCGCTGCTTCGGGTCCTGGATGTGCATGAACTCGATGCCGGTGGTGCGGCAGTACGACTCACGGAGCACACCGAGGATGTCGCGGAGCTTCATCATCGTCTTGCCGGCGAACCCGCCGACCGCGAACTCCCGCTCAAGGTCCCACAGGGTGAGGCCGTGCTCGGTGATGTCCAGGTCGGGGTGCTTGCGCTGGTGGTACTCCAGCGGGTCGGTGTCGGCCATGACGTGGCCGCGGACCCGGTAGGAGTGGATCAGCTCGAAGACCCGCGCGGCCTTGGTGACGTCGTCGTCGTGCGAGGCGTCGATGTCCTTGAGCCAGCGGACCGGCTCGTAGGGGATGCGCAGCGCCTTGAAGATCTCGTCGTAGAACTCGTTCTCGCCGAGCAGCAGCTGGGCCAGCACCCGCAGGAACTCGCCGGAGGCGGCGCCCTGGATGACCCGGTGGTCGTACGTCGAGGTCAGCGTCATGACCTTCGAGATACCGAGCTTGTTCAGGGTGTCCTGCGAGGTGCCCTGGAACTCCGCCGGGTAGTCCATCGCGCCGACGCCCATGATGAGGCCCTGACCGGGCATCAGGCGGGGCACCGAGTGGACGGTGCCGATGCCGCCGGGGTTGGTCAGCGAGGCGGTGACGCCGGAGAAGTCGTCCATGCCGAGCTTGCCGATGCGGGCGCGCCGGACGATGTCCTCGTACGCCTGCCAGAACTCGAAGAAGTTGAGCGTCTCGGCCTTCTTGATGGCCGCGACGACCAGCTGGCGGTCGCCGTTCGGCTTCACCAGGTCGATGGCCAGACCCAGGTTGATGTGCTCCGGCTTGACCAGGGTCGGCTTGCCGTCCTTCGTGGCGAAGGAGTAGTTCATCGACGGCATGGCCTTGAGGGCCTGCACCATCGCGTACCCGATGAGGTGCGTGAAGGAGATCTTCCCGCCGCGGGCGCGCTTGAGGTGGTTGTTGATGACGATGCGGTTGTCGAAGAGCAGCTTCACCGGGACCGCGCGGACGGATGTGGCCGTCGGCAGCTCCAGCGAGGCGTTCATGTTCTTCGCGACGGCGGCCGAGGGGCCGCGCAGCGTCACGTACTCCGGGCCGGCCGGGGCCTCGGTGGCTTCGTCGGCCTTGGCCTTGGCGGGCGCGGCGGCGGGCTTCGCCGTCGCGGGCTTCGCCGGGGCCGGGGCCGACGGGGCGGCCTTGGCCGGGGCCGGCTGCGCCGGAGCCGCCGGAGCGGCTGCGGGCGCGGCCTTCACCGGGGCCGGAGCGGCCGCCGGGGCAGCCGCGGCGGAGGCCGGGACCTCGGTCACCGGGGCCCCGGGAACGGGCTTGTCCGCCGTGCCGGAGGCGCCCGGCTTGTAGTCGGCGAAGAAGTCCCACCAGGCGCGATCGACCGAACCGGGATCCTGGAGGTACTGCTGGTAGATCTCGTCGACGAGCCATTCATTGGCGCCGAACGCGGCGGCCGGGTTGATGCCCGGTCCGGCTTGGTCGGTCGAGATGCTCGAGTTACTGGGGGACTGAGACGACACGGCGGCAACCGCCCTCTTCCGCTTCACAAGGTGATGGACAGCGGAAATCAAGGCTACGCCCCCCGAACCGTTCCTTGCAGACCGGGCCGGTGCTTCGTCGTGCACATCACATCGGAAGGCGGGTTTCGGCGCAGGAAATGGCGGGAAGCAAGCGAGGTTCCACTGCACTTCGGGTACGCAGGACCGTGGATACGGTCGTCCGACCGTATCCCCTTGAGGTCCCCTGCTGGCAGGACACGGATGAACGTGCCTTTCCGGTTCGACCCTATGTCAACCGCGTCGTCAACCGCGCGGCTCGGGGATTCCCGGGAGGGTGACCTCGATGCGACAGCCCTGTGTGGATTCGGCCACCCCGATCCGCCCGCCGTGCAGATCGACCGCCCACCGGGCGATGGCCAGCCCCAGTCCCGTACCGCCGTCGCTCCCCGGACCGTGCGGGGACGGCACCTGACCCCGGTTGAAGCGCTCGAACACCCGGTGGCGCTCGGCCTCCGGGATGCCGGGCCCCTCGTCGACGACCTCCAGCTCCAGCGACTCGGGACGGTCCCCGCGCCGTGCCAGCACGGTCACCCGGCCGTGCGGCGGGCTGTGCTTGACCGCGTTGTCGATGAGGTTGGCGACCACCTGGTGCAGCCGCTCGGTGTCCGCGTGCGCGGTGAGCTCCGGCGGCGAGACGTCCAGGTGCAGGTGGACATCCGTACGGGAGTTGTTGCCCGAACCGGGCGACAGGCGTCGGTGGGAGGCGGCGAGATTGGCCTCTTTCAGTACGCCCGACAGATACGGCCACACCTCGAAACGGCGGGCCTTGAGCGTCACCACCCCGTGGTCCAGCCGCGACAGGTCCAGCAGCGTCTCGACCAGCCGGCCGAGCCGCTCCGTCTGCTGGAGCGCCGTGCGCATCATCTCCGGATCGGCGGCGGACACCCCGTCCACCACGTTCTCCAGCACGGCTCTCAGCGCCGCGATCGGTGTGCGCAGCTCATGGCTGACATTGGCGACCAGCTCTTTTCGGTGCCGGTCCTCCTCCTCCAGATCATTCGCCATGCGGTTGATCGTCTGCGCCAGGTCGCCCAGCTCGTCCCGCCGCCCGGCGCCGCTCACCCGGCGGGTGTAGTCGCCGTGCGAGATGGACCGGGCCACCGCTCTCATCTCGTCCAGCGGCGCGGTCAGACCGTGCGCCACGAACTGGGTGATCAGCAGCGTCGCGATCACCGAGAACACGGTGATGAAGCGGAACTCCGTACGGGTGCGCAACGCCACGATCAGCAGCCCCGTGGTGATGAACACCGAGACCACGACGAGCGTGCCGAGCTTGGCCTTGATCGAGAAGGGCCGCAGTCCGGACCCCGGCCGCGTCATGGCGCGGGAGTCTCCAGGGCGTAGCCCACGCCGTGCACGGTGCGGATCCGCTCCGCGCCGATCTTCCGGCGCAGCGCCTTGATGTGGCTGTCGACCGTGCGGGTGCCCGAGGCGTCCGCCCAGTCCCACACCTCGGCGAGCAACTGCTCCCGGGAGAGCACCGCGCGCGGGGTGTTGGCGAGGCAGACCAGCAGGTCGAACTCGGTCGGCGTGAGGTGAACGTCGTCGGCCCGCACCCGGACCCGGCGCTGCGCGTGGTCGATCTCCAGCTCGCCCAGGCGCAGTATCCCGCTGCGCGGGGTGACGGCCGCCAGCGCGGCCCGCTCCACCCGGCGCAGCAGCACGTGCACCCGGGCGGCCAGCTCCCGCATGGAGAACGGCTTGGTCATGTAGTCGTCGGCGCCGACCCCGAGCCCGACCAGCATGTCGGTCTCGTCGTCGCGTGCGGTGAGCATCAGCACCGGCACCGGGCGCTGGGCCTGCACCCGGCGGCAGACCTCCAGGCCGTCGAAGCCGGGAAGCATGATGTCGAGCACCATCAGGTCGGGCTGCCAGGCCTCGGCCGCGTCCACGGCCGCAGGGCCGTCCAGCGCGGTCTGCACGAGGAAGCCCTCCGCCCGCAGCCGGGCGGAAATGGCGTCGACGATCGTGGCGTCGTCCTCGACCACCAGCACCCGGCGCTGAGCCCCGGGGGTGGCCGCGGCGCCGTTGTGGGTGGTGTGTGTCTGTTCCATCGCCCCGCCCCTGCCCGTTCTCGCGGGAGCCTGTCCCCCGGAGGCACGGTCTTCGCTCGTGGATTTCGTGGGTGATCCCGTGTGCCGGTCAGCAGCGTAAAGGCAGCGGAGGGCTCCCGGCTACGCAGGGTGTTGCCCCCGCGGCGCGGGTTCAACCCTCCGGGCAGCCGGATCGTCGCCCTTGTGCCGGTTGGCCCGTGCCACCGCCGGGCCCCGCACACCGGAAGGGGGGGGTCAGACCCTCAGGCCGCCCGGAGTGCGAGATGGACCACGTCGGGCACACCTCGGGCAACAGCCACCTCTTCCGTCCTTACCCCGCTGAACCCGGCATTCCGCAAGGCCTGTTCGAAGGCCGGCGACGGCTGCGCGGACCAGACGGCGAGCACGCCGCCCGGGGTCAGCCGGTCGTGGCAGTGCGCCAGACCGGTGGCGGAATAGAGGCTTTCGTTACCGTCCGTGACGGTCCAGTCGGGCCCGTTGTCGATGTCCAGGCAGAGTGCGTCGTAACGCTCCGTGGCGGTACGGAGGTGGGCGACGAGATCCGTGTGCAGGATCCCGGTCCGGGGGTCGGCCAGCGCCGGCCCGGAGATCCGGTCCAGCGGCCCGGACCGGTGCCAGTCCACGATCGCCTGCTCCCGCTCCACGACCACGATCCGGCCCCAGCGCTCCTCCTCGGCGGCCCGCACCAGGGAGAACCCGACGCCCAGACCGCCGATCAGCACCGAGGGGCGGCTCCGCCCGGCGGGCAGCGCGGCCAGCGCGGCGTCGATCAGCAGCCGCTCGGAGCGCCCGTCGGAGGTGTCCATCAGGAAGCAGCCGTTGGCGATGATCTCGAAGTGCTCCCCGCGCTCCCGCAGGACGACTTCACCGAAGGGGCCCTCGCGGCGGTCGAGGGCGACGGGGGTGTCGGTGGAACGCGTCGGCGGTGGGGCGGGGGCGGACATCGCGGACATGGCGTGGCTCTCCGGTCTCCGGTCGTGGCAGTCGGTGCCCGTCCATCCTGTCCGCCGCTCGGGGCGAAGGCCAGCACGTTTCCCGCTCCGGGGGTGGGGAACAAGGGTCCGCCCCGCAGCGCTCCCGTACATGGAGGGCCTGCCCGGCCCGGGAGCGACGGCCGGTCCGGACGGGCGGGAACCGTCTGATCGCTCAGAGCGAACAGGCAGTGGGGAACATTCGGCGGCTCAGGAGCATTGAGTCCACATAGCTCAACTTGCCTGCCGAAGGGGAGATCATGACTAACGAGTCCCAGGCGTTCACACCGATCGACCTGCCCGTGCTGCCGCTCGACGACGAGGTCGTCCTGCCCGGCATGGTGGTGCCGCTCGACCTGTCCGACACCGAGGTGCGCGCCGCCGTCGAGGGCGCGCAGGCCGCCGCCCGCCCCGGCGGCGGCAAGCCCGAGGTGCTGCTGGTCCCGCGGATCGACGGGACGTACACGGGGACCGGTGTCCTCGGCACCGTCGAGCAGGTCGGACGCCTGTCGGACGGCGATCCGGGCGCGCTCATCCGGGCCCGCGACCGGGTCCGCATCGGCGCCGGGACCAGCGGGCCCGGCCGGGCGCTCTGGGTCGAGGGGACCGTGTTCGACACCGTCGCCCCCGACCCGCTGCCCGGATCCGCCGCCGAGCTGGTCAAGGAGTACAAGGCACTCGCCACCAGCTGGCTGAAGAAGCGCGGCGCCTGGCAGGTCGTGGACCGGGTCCAGCAGATCGACGACATCTCCGCGCTCGCCGACAACTCCGGATACTCGCCGTTCCTCACCACCGCCCAGAAGGTCCAGCTCCTGGAGACCGCGGACCCGGTCGCCCGGCTGAAGCTCGCCATCCAGTGGCTGAGCGAACACCTCGCCGAGCAGGACGTGGCCGAGTCCATCGCCAAGGACGTCCAGGACGGCGTCGACAAGCAGCAGCGCGAGTTCCTGCTGCGCCGCCAGCTGGACGCCGTACGCAAGGAGCTCTCCGAGCTCAACGGCGACCCGGAGGACGAGTCCGACGACTACCGGGCCCGCGTCGAGGCCGCCGACCTGCCCGAGCACGTCCGGACGGCCGCGCTCAAGGAGGTCGAGAAGCTGGAGCGGTCCAGCGACCAGTCGCCCGAGGGTTCCTGGATCCGCACCTGGCTGGACACCGTCCTCGAACTGCCGTGGAACGAGCGCACCGAGGACGCCTACGACATCCGCGGCGCCCAGGAGATCCTGGACACCGAGCACGCCGGCCTCGCCGACGTGAAGGAACGCATCACCGAGTACCTCGCGGTGCGCAAGCGCCGCGCCGACCGGGGCCTGGGCGTGGTGGGCGGTCGCCGCAGCGGCGCGGTACTGGCCCTCGTGGGCCCGCCCGGCGTCGGCAAGACCTCGCTCGGCGAGTCCGTCGCGCACGCCATGGGCCGCGAGTTCGTCCGCGTCGCGCTCGGCGGTGTCCGGGACGAGGCGGAGATCCGCGGTCACCGGCGTACGTACGTGGGGGCGCTCCCCGGCCGTATCGTGCGGGCCATCAAGGAGGCCGGCTCGATGAACCCGGTCGTCCTGCTCGACGAGATCGACAAGGTCGGCTCCGACTTCCGGGGCGACCCGGCCGCCGCCCTCCTCGAAGTCCTCGACCCGGCCCAGAACCACACCTTCCGCGACCACTACCTGGAGGTCGAGCTCGACCTCAGCGACGTCGTCTTCCTCGCCACGGCCAACGTGCTCGAAGCCATCCCGGAGGCCCTGCTCGACCGTATGGAGCTGGTCCGCCTCGACGGCTACACCGAGGACGAGAAGGTCGTCATCGCCCGGGACCACCTGCTCCCGCGCCAGCTGGAGCGGGCGGGCCTGGAGAAGGACGAGGTCGCCCTGGAGGAGTCGGCGCTGCGCAAGCTGGCCGGCGAGTACACCCGCGAGGCGGGCGTACGGAATCTGGAGCGGGCCGTGGCCCGGCTGCTCCGCAAGGTCGCCGCCCAGCACGAACTGGGCGACCGCGAACTGCCGTTCGCGGTGACCGACGAGGACCTGCGCGGCCTGATCGGGCGTCCGCACCACGTGCCGGAGTCCGCCCAGGACCCGGCCGGGCGCCGCACCGCGGTGCCGGGCGTGGCCACCGGGCTCGCGGTGACCGGGGCGGGCGGTGACGTCCTCTTCGTCGAGGCGTCGCTCGCCGACCCGGAGACCGGGGCCTCCGGACTGACCCTGACCGGTCAGCTCGGGGACGTCATGAAGGAGTCGGCGCAGATCGCGCTGAGCTTCCTGCGCTCGCACGGCGCGGAGCTGGAGCTGTCGGTCGGGGACCTCAAGGACCGGGGTGTGCACATCCACTTCCCGGCGGGCGCGGTCCCCAAGGACGGCCCGAGCGCCGGTATCACCCTGACGACCGCCCTGGCCTCGCTGCTCTCCGGACGCCTCGTCCGTACGGATGTGGCGATGACCGGTGAGGTGTCGCTGACCGGACGGGTGCTGCCGATCGGCGGCCTCAAGCAGAAGCTGCTGGCCGCCCACCGCGCGGGCATCACCACCGTGGTGATCCCCCAGCGGAACGAGGCCGATCTGGACGACGTCCCGGCCGAGGTGCTGGAGAAGCTGGACGTCCACCCGGTGACCGACGTCCGCCAGGTGCTGGAGATCGCCCTCGCCCCGGCTTCGGTCCGGGCCGAGGAGAGGATCCCGGCCGCGGCCTGACCGCCACGCAGTGACGGGCGCGGTATCAGGTACGTGGCCGGTACGGACGGCCCGCACCCCGAGTCAACGGGGGCGGGTCGTTCCGTGCGCTGCCCGGAGTCGGTCGCCGGGCGGCAGATGGTGCCGGTCATGGGTGGTGGATCGCGCCGGTCGCCGGGCGGCAGATGGTGCCGGTCACGGGCGCGGATCGTGCCGGTCACGGGGCGGTGGATGGTGCCGGGCACGAGCAGCGGATGGTGCCGGTCAGGGGCGGTAGATGGTGCCCGGCTCCGGCTCGGCAGGGGCCATCAGCTCGGGGACGGTCACCAAGGTGTAGCCGTCCTTCTGGAGCGCGTCGATGATCCCGGGCACGGCGGGCACGGTGCCTTTGTAGATGTCGTGCAGCAGGATGATGCCGTCCTTGCTCGCCTGGTCCAGGATCCGCTTCTTGATCAGCGCGGAGTCGTTCGTGGAGTAGTCCTTGGCGGTGGCGCTCCACAGCACCTGGGAGAGCCCCAGGTCCTTGCTGATCTTTGAGACCGTGTCGTCGGTGCGGCCCTGCGGCGGGCGCAGCAGCCGGGGCTTCTTGCCGGTGATCTTCTCGATGGCCAGCTGTGTCTTCTCCAGCTCGTCGCGTATCTCGTCCGGCTTCTGATCGGTCAGGATCTTGTGCGTCCAGGTGTGGTTGGCGACCTCGTGGCCCTCGTCCTCGATTCGCTGCACCGTGCCGGGGTGCTTGATGACGTGGTGCTTGCCCAGCAGGAAGAAGGTGGCGTGCACCTTCTTCTCCTTGAGGATGTCCAGCAGCTTCGGCGTGTCCTTGCCCGGACCCGCGTCGAAGGTCAGGGCGATGCACTTGGCCTTGCGGCAGTCCACCGGTCCGAACGCGCCCTTGGCGTCCGAGGCGGCCTCCCCACGTGCCGAGCCCGGCGCCGTGGTGTCCATCGAGCAGCCGCTCAACGCCAGTGTGAGCGCTGTCACCAGCGCCGCAGTCAACCCCATCTTCGGCAACGGCATCTTTCCGGGCACGACACATCACTCCTCTGTGCGGGAAATCCCGCACAGGTGTGCGGTACGCCGAGCACTATACATCGCACGTATACATGCAGTGCATAGTGGGCTCCCCGGCCGCCCGGACCAAGAAGTGTGGACGCCCGTCCCGGTGGTGCCGTGCGTGGGGGAGTCATCGGGCGGGACGCCGGCGGAGGCCACGCCCGGCAGGGCCGGGGGCAGGGCCGGGGGCAAGGGCGAGGGCGGCCGGGAAGGCTCCCGCGCCGGTGAGGCGCCCCGAGATGCCGCCGTTGGTCTGCTCCTGCGAAATACTGGCCGACCGCGGCGTTGGGCCGGTCGCGGAAGAGACTTCCATCGGCAGAGAACCGTACGAGGGGTACTGACGTGCGCGGGAACGACAGCGAGCCGCCGCCGGGCGTGCCGGAGGCAAGCGGCGTGGACCACGAGTTTCTCGCGCTGGAGCGTGAGTTGGCCGTGTTCCTGCGCCGGGCGCGCGCCAGCTCGGGTGAGATGGCCCGGGAGGTCCACCCCGAACTGGAGCCCGCCGCCTACGGCCTGCTCGTCCGCCTGGAGGCGGCGGGCCGGCAGCGGGCCACCGAGCTGGCCGCCTACTTCGGCGTCGGCAAGGCCACCATGAGCCGCCAGCTGCACTCCCTGGAGAACCTCGGACTGGTGGCCCGCGAACCCGACCCGGCCGACGGGCGGGCCTGGCTCGTCCATCTCACCGACGACGGGCTGGCCCGCTTCCGCAGCGTCCGGGACGCCCGCCGGGGGCGCTACGTGCGCAAGCTGGCCGGCTGGGACCGGGGCGAGATCGCAGAGCTGGCCCGGCTGCTGCACCAGCTGAACACCCGAGCCGAGAGCTGACCCGAGGCCGTGGCGCTCGCCGGGAGTCGCTCTGTGACCGTCGCGCTCGCCTGGAGTCGCTCCGTGCTCGTCGCGCTCGCCGGGAGCCACTCCGGTGGCGTCGTGCTCACCGGGAGCCGCCCCGCGACCGCCACGCTCACCGGAAGCCGCCCCGTGACCGGTCGCGCTCGCCGGGGCCGCCCCGCGACCGTCGTGCTCACTCCACCTCCACCAGGAGCGCGGTGGCGTCGTCGTGCGTCTTGCCGCGCCGCAGCCGTACGCGCCCGGCCGCCGCGTCGGCGTCCTCCAGCTCCCGCACCCGGTCGATCAGCCCCTGCGGCCCCGCCTTCCGCAGCAGCCCCAGCGCGTCCGTCCAGTCGCCCTCGCCGAACACCTCCGTCCAGCGGGCCGCCCCGTCCGTGAGCGCGGCGAGCGCCCGGACACCGGCAACCGGGGTGCTGCCCGTCACCGCGCGTGAGGCCACCGACGGATCGGCGGCGGCCGTGAAGAAGCCGCCCTCCTTGTTGCGCACCGTGGAATCGGCGATCTCGTCCGAGGCGAGCGAGCCCGGCGGCAGCCGGTCCAGCCGGTCGTCGAGGACCGCCCGGACCGTGCCGTCGCGGGACTCCAGCAGCAGGGCCGAGTCGGAGAGCACCAGGTGCTCGATCGCGTGTTCGTTCCAGCGTGCGAGGACCACGGTCGCCTGAGGCGTACGCACGTGAGAAAGGTCACAGGTGGCCCGATGGGCGTCGGCTGTACGGGAGATGGCCGCGGCCAGGATCCCGGCCAGGGTCAGGCCGGGGCAGGAACCGGACAGTTCCACCAGTGCGCCGCCCAGCCGAGCGGTGAACCACGGGACCGAGTGCACACAACCGTCGTCCCCGGCCGGCGGGGTGACGCCGTCGAGCAGGACCAGCACACCGCCCTGGCCGGACGCGGGAAGGGCCCCGGCGGCCCAGTCCTCGTTGGGACGTTCGGGGCTGCCGGGCGCGGTGGCGAGTTCGATGCGCATGCCGCCAGTCTGCACGAGCCCTTCACCGTCCCCGCACGTGACCGGATATGGCCTGTACCAGCAGGTCAACGCGGGCGCACGGAGCGGAAGAAGCGGCTCCGGACCGGATGCGGGCGGGCATCTTGCCAAAGGCGGGGCGTAAGTTCCACCCCATGGTCCACGCATGGTCAGGGGCGCACCAGGGGAGACTTGTTCGCCAACTCCAGAGTGGGGTTCACTCCTTCGAGTGGCGGAGCGGTTGATGCGCGCCCCCCTCTCAAAAGCGCTGGAATGGTCAGAAGCCGTACCAGGAGCAGGGCGCCCTTCCATGTGACCGTGCGTCACCTCTGCTTCAAGGGTGGACGAGTCAAGATTGCGAGCACCGGTGCAGAAGAAGCGGCCGCGGAGCAAGGGCACGACGCGCGACGGTTCCGGGGCGACGCCTCCGGCACCCGGCGCGGACAAGCGGACCGTGCGGGTGCGCAGCCGGCTGGTCGCCGGTGTCGCGGTGGTCGGCGTCATCGTCATGGCGGCGGGCGCCCCCGCCGTGCTCGGGGCCTCCGCCGATCTGAGCGAGTCCCAGCGGCTGGTCACCCTCGCCGAGCTGAACCAGCAGGCGGTCGCCCTCGGGCACTCCCTCGCCGACGAACGTGACGCCATGACCGCGTACATCGCCGACGGCCGGGACGAGGGCGGCGACGACAACGACGGCGACGACAACGACGATGCGAAGAACCGCACCGCCCGCACCACCCGCGTCGACCAGCAGATCGACGAGATCCACGAGGCGGCCTCCCCGGCCCTGCGCCGCGACCTCTCGACGGTGGTCTCCCTGCGCCGCGACGCGCTGACCGGCAAGGGCTCGGCCCTCAAGGCGCACCAGGCGTACTCCGACATCATCGCCAAGCTGCACGGCATCGCCGCCGAACTGGCGGAGAAGACCCCGCCGCGCGCCGCCGACGCCACCCGGGCCCCGCTCACCCTCGGCGGCGCGGCCGAACAGGCCGCCGCCACCCGCGGGCTCCTCCTCGCCGCGCTCGCCGTGCCGAGCCCCGAGCCGACGGCCCCGCAGACCGACCCCTTCACCGGGCTGCCCATCCAGACCCAGGACGAGGGCGACACCCGGGCCGACCGCGAACGCGACGAGCTGAGCGCCGCCGCCCAGCAGGCCCGCGTCCGGGAGCTGGCCGCGCTCGCCGACTTCGACCAGGCGGCGGACCCGCAGGCCCGCGACAAGCTCTCCGCCACCGTCACCGGACCCGAGGTCAACGACGCGGAGAAGTACCTCACCCGCCTCACCGACCGCCCCGAGCTGTCGGACACGGAGCGCAGGGTCAGCCCCGGGAAGCTGGAGGCCGCGCTCTCCGCCCGCGTCGACCGGATGCGCAGCGTCGAGTCCGCCCTGACCACCGGCCAGGTCCAGCACCTGGAGGGCCTCCGCGACGACGACGTCACCGCCCTCGAACTGAGCATCGCCCTGCTCGGCGGCTGCTTCCTGCTCGCCGTCGGCGTCTCCACGGCCGTCGCCCGCACCCTCACCCAGCCGCTCGCCGTCCTGCGCATCGGCGCCGCGCGCCTCGCCGAGGACCCCGAGAACGCCGAACCGGTCCGTTACACCGGCCGCAACGACGAGTTCGCCCAGGTCGTACGCTCGATGAACTCCCTGCACGGCAGGCTCACCACCCTGCACCAGGACTTCACCGGACGCTTCGAGGGGCTCACCGGCGAACGGTCCAAGCTGATCGCGGGCCGGGAGACCCTTGTCGCCCAGCGGGCCGAACTCACGACACGGGCCACCGAACTGGCCACCCAGCTGGAGCAGCTGAGGAACACGGTCAACCACACCTTCGTCAACCTCTCCCTGCGTACCCTCGGACTGGTCGAGCGGCAGCTCGGCGTCATCGAGGGCCTGGAGGAGCGCGAGCAGGACGCGGAGCGCCTCGCCACCCTGTTCAAGCTGGACCACATGGCCACGGTCATGCGCCGCCACAGCGAGAACATGCTCGTCCTCGCCGGCGCCGAGCACGGCCACGGCCACGCCGGGCCGATCCCGCTGGTCGACGTGGCGCGCGCGGCCGTCAGCGAGATCGAGCGGTACGAGCGGGTGACCATCCAGTCCCTGCCGCCGCACGCCCAGATCGCCGGATTCGCCGCCGACGACCTCAGCCACCTCCTCGCCGAACTCCTGGAGAAC
This sequence comes from Streptomyces sp. NPDC048142, assembly GCF_043202835.1. Taxonomy (NCBI): domain Bacteria; kingdom Bacillati; phylum Actinomycetota; class Actinomycetes; order Kitasatosporales; family Streptomycetaceae; genus Streptomyces; species Streptomyces sp. NPDC048142. The sequence goes on along the minus strand of NZ_JBIDBC010000007.1, from coordinate 180,383 downwards.
GCGACCTCCTTCTCGCCGCCCGACTCCCATGTCGAGCTGTCCGGCTGGCTCCTGGAGAGCGGCGAGGTGATGCTCTCCGTGTCGGACGAGGGCATCGGCATGTCGACGGTCCGGATGGGCGAACTCAATGCCAGGCTGGCCGACCCGGCCTCGTTCGAGCCGGGGGAGCGGCACATCGACATGACAGGGGCCGGACTCGGTCTCCAGGTCACGTCGTTGCTGGCCGCCCGGCACGGAGTGCGGGTCCAGCTGCGCGAGCAGAAGGGGAGTGGTGTGACGGCCGTCGTCGTCCTGCCGGAAGCCCTGCTGCCCAAGTCGCTGCCCGCCGCCTCGCCGCCCGTCGTGCAGCTGCCCGGCGACGCGCCCGCACTCAACCTGCCGGGGTCGGTGGCGGAGGCCAACTCCAACGCCCTGCCGAGCCGTTCGCCGCTCCCGGCCCCGGTCCCGGAGCCCGAGGCGACATCGGCGGCCGAGGCGGTCGCCGAGCCGGTGTCGGACCTGGACGCGGAGAACGCCCCGGAGCCGGCCGCCGAGCCCCTGCCCGCCGTGGACCCCGTGATCGCCGCCGCCGAGCGGGCGATCCGCGAGAACGCCGCCGCCGAGAGCGCCGCACTCGACGACAGCCCGGAAGCCACGGACGTACCGCCGCAGGAGCAGGAGCAGGAGCAGGAGCAGGAGCAGGAGCAGCGGCAGGACGCGCAGCAACCGGTCGCGGAAGCCGAAACCGAGGCCGAAGCCGATACCGGGGCTGAAACCTGGGTGGACTCCGAGGTCACCCTGCAGGTCCGGCTGCCGAAGCCTCCGTCGGCCCCCGCCGCCCCGAGGACCGCCGACCCGTACGCGATCGGCCCCGACCGCCACGAGCGCCCGGCCGAGACCGGCCCCGGGGACCAGGACCCGGACGGGCCCGCGTTCCGCCCCGCGCCGCACGCCGGGGCCGCCGGCATCGTCCCCGCCGACACCGTCCCGGGCCCCCGCCGTCCCGAGGCCGGGCGGATCACCGACAAGGGGCTGCCGAAGCGCACCCCCAAGGTGGTCCGGCCCGACACCGCCCCCGTCACCGGGCGAACGGGCAGCGTGGACCGGGACGCCCTGCGCCGCCGGCTCGGCAGCTTCCACGAGGCGGCGAAGGAGGGCCGGCGTGACGTCGAGGCGGAGATCGCCGAGACCGGAGGCGTCGCCTTCGCCGACCTCGGAGTCGTACCCACCGACCGCACCAGGCACCAGAGCACCACGGCACACGCCACAGGCACCGCACACACCACTGGCACCACACACGTCACGGACACCGCACAGGACGCACGGAACGCAAGGACCGCATGGGCCGCCGAGACCGGCGCCCGCGCGGACGGCCGGAACGAAGAGACGGGGGACACAGTCGAGGAGGCACGCAGTTGACTGCGCCCAGCACATTCGGGCTGAGCACCGAAGCCCGGAACCTTCACTGGTTGCTGAGCAATCTCGTGGAGGAGGTGCCAGGGGTCCACTCGGTCACCGTCGTCTCGTCCGACGGCCTGATGCTGCTCTCCTCCGACCCCGGTCGGCTGACCGCGAAGGCGGCCGCACCGGCCGCAGGGACGCCGGACGGGCCCAAGGGATCCAGCGCCGACCTGGCCACGATCGTCTCCGGCATCGGCTCGCTGACCGTCGGAGCCGCGAAGCTGATGGACGGCGGCGGCGTCAAACAGACGATGGTCGCCATGGACGAGGGCAGCGTCTTCGTCATGTCGATCAGCGACGGCTCCCTCCTCGGTGTCCACGCCACCCCGGACTGCGACATGAGCGTCGTCGCGTACCACATGGCCCTCTTCGTCGGCCGGGCCGGACACGTACTCACCCCCGAACTCCGCAGTGAGCTGCGCACATCGTTGGAGAGCGCCCAGTGACCACCGCCGCCGCCGGGCCCGCCCCCCGGCTCCCCGTCCGAGGGGCCGACAAGCGCCCCGCCCGGGTCCGCCCGTACTCCCTCACCGGCGGTCGCACCCGGTTCGGGCACGTCCTGCTCGTCGAGACGTTCGTCGCGGCCCTCGAAGCACCCGACGAGCGCCGCGAACTCACCGGAGGCAACCTCGCGACGCGCATCATGCCGGAGCTCCAGGCCATCGTCGAACTCTGCCGCCGGATGCGTACGGTCGCGGAGATCTCGGCCCTGTTGAAGATGCCGCTCGGAGTCGTCCGGGTGCTGCTCAGCGACTTGGCCGACCAGGGAAAGATCCGCGTGTACGGGACCGGTCACGGCACCGGCCAGCCCGACCGCGCACTGCTCGAAAGGGTGCTCAATGGACTCCGCCGTCTCTGAGGCGCCGCTCTTCGCCCCGCGCCGGCCGGGGCCCCGGGAACAGGCCGAGGAGTCCCTCCAGGCCTGGCAGCTCGACCACACCCGCGCACCCACCGCCACCAAGATCGTGGTGGCGGGCGGCTTCGGCGTCGGCAAGACGACGTTCGTCGGCTCGGTCTCCGAGATCACGCCGCTGCAGACCGAAGCGCTGATGACCCAGGCCAGCGAGGAGACCGACGACCTCACCGCGACGCCCGAGAAGACCACCACCACGGTGGCCATGGACTTCGGCCGGCTCACGCTGGAGGACGACCTCGTCCTGTACGTCTTCGGCACGCCGGGCCAGCAGCGGTTCTGGTTCATGTGGGACGACCTGGTGCGCGGGGCGATCGGCGCGGTCGTCCTCGCCGACACCCGCCGGCTGGCCGACTGCTTCCCCGCCCTCGACTACTTCGAGAGCTGCGGACTGCCGTACATCGTGGCCGTCAACCACTTCGAGGGGACGCCCGGTTACGAGGCGGAGGACGTCAGGGAGGCGCTGACCATACCCCCGCACGTGCCGATAGTGATCATGGACGCGCGTAACAGGATCACGGTGGTCGAGTCGCTGCTGGCCCTGGTGGGCCATGCTCTCGACGCCACCCCCGCGTAGCACCCGCCTCGATCGCACAGATCGCCTCGATCAACCCAACGGAGAGCCGCGATGCGGAAGATACTCATAGTCGGAGCCGGACAGTCCGGTCTCCAGCTGGCCCTGGGGCTGCAGTCCAGAGGCTACGAAGTCACCCTGATGTCCAACCGCACCGCCGACGAGATCCGCACCGGCCGGGTCATGTCGACGCAGTGCATGTTCCACACCGCGCTCCAGCACGAGCGGGACTACGAGCTGAACTTCTGGGAATCCCAGGCCCCGAAGATCGAGGGCGTCGGCGTCTCCGTCGCCGCCCCCGACTCCTCCCGCGCCATCGACTGGGTCGGCAGGCTGGACGGCTACGCCCAGTCCGTCGACCAGCGCGTGAAGATGGCGGGCTGGATGGAGACCTTCGCCCAGCGCGGCGGGCAGCTCGTCATCCACGGGGCGGCCGTCTCCGACCTGGACTACTTCTCCCGCACCTACGACCTGGTGATGGTCTCGGCCGGCAAGGGCGAGCTGGTCTCCATGTTCGGCCGGGACGCGGCCCGTTCGCCGTTCGACGCCCCGCAGCGCGCGCTGGCCGTCGCCTACGTCCACGGGATGGGCCCGCGCCCCGAGCACCCGGAGTTCGACGCGGTCCGGTGCAACCTCGTGCCGGGGGTCGGCGAGCTGTTCGTGATGCCGACGCTCACGACCTCCGGCCGCGCCGACATCCTCTTCTGGGAAGGCATCCCGGGCGGACCGCTGGACGCCTTCCAGGGCATCAGGGACCCCTCGGAGCACCTCGCGAAGACGCTGGAGCTCATGGAGCGGTTCACGCCGTGGGAGTACGCCCGCGCCACCAAGGTCGAGCTGACCGACGCCAACGGCACCCTCGCCGGCCGCTACGCCCCCACGGTCCGCAAGCCGGTCGGGCGGCTGCCCGGCGGCGGCCTGGTCCTCGGCGTCGCGGACGTCGTCGTGGCCAACGACCCGATCACCGGCCAGGGCTCCAACTCGGCCTCCAAGTGCGCGAACGCGTACCTGGACGCGATCATCGAGCACGGTGGGAAGGAGTTCGACGCGGCGTGGATGCAGTCCACGTTCGACCGTTACTGGGACACCGCGCAGCACGTCACGAAGTGGACCAACGCGATGCTCGGGGTCCCGCCGGAGCACGTGCTGAATCTGATCGGCGCGGCCGGCCGGCTCCGGCCCGCGGCGGACCGCTTCGCCAACGGGTTCAACAACCCGGCGGACTTCGAGAACTTCTTCTACGAGCCCGAGAAGACCAACGCGTACCTGGCCTCGCTCTCCGCCGGCTGACAGGCGCCTGAGCGACCCACCCACCGCTTCGGCGGCCGGACCCGCACCGCCGGCCCGGCCGCCGAGGTTCTTTCCGTACGGGTCAGCCGTGCGGGCTAGCCGTTCGGGTCAGCTGTGCGGTGGCCGTGCGGGGTGTCCGTACTCCGTTCCGGTCTACGGGGTGGCGTCCGGCGCCGCGTCCGTGCCGTACCCGGTGTCCGCGCCGTCGCGTGCGCCCTCGGGCAGCTCCGGGAGCGTGTACGTGGACAGCGGGGCGCCGCCGGGGTCGGGGCGGACGGCCCCCAGCAGCGGGTTCGACGCCAGGGGGGAGACCTTCACCTTGGTGCCGGGGCGCGGTGCCTGCACCACCAGACCGTTGCCGATGTACAGCGCCACGTGGGTCGCCTTCGGGAAGTAGATCACCAGGTCCCCGGGGCGCAGCGCGGAGACCGGCACCTTCGGGAGCTGCTTCCACTGTTCCTGCGAGGTGCGCGGGATCGCCCGCCCCGCCGCCGACCAGGCCCGGGACGTGAGCCCGGAGCAGTCGAAGGAGCCGGGGCCCTCGGCCCCCCACACGTACGGCTTGCCGATCTGCCGGATCGCGTACGCGACGGCGTCACCGCCCTGCCGGGTGGGCGGCCGGGTGGAGCTGAGCGCTCCGGAGGCCACCAGCTTGCGCTGGGCCTCCTCCACGCCCCGCTGTTCGAGTTCGGCGAGCTGGGCCAGCTGCTCGTCGGAGAGCGTGGCCAGCAGCCCCTCGACATCCTTCAGCCTGCCCCGCACGGTGTCGCGCTGCTTCTTCTGCCGGTCGGCCAGCTTCTTCTGCCGGTCCAGCGCCTTGCGGGAGGCGGCGGCCAGCGTGTCGGCCCGCCGGGCGGCATCGGTCAGCCGGTCCACCGTCGCCGCGCGGTTCGCGGCCAGCCGCCCCACGACATGGCTCTGGTCCAGGGCCCGCAGGGGGTCGCGGGCCAGCAGCAGGTGGAGGTACGCGGAGAATTCGGTACGCCCCTGGTACTGCTCGCGGGCCAGCCGCCCGGCGTCCCCGCGGCTGAGCTCCAGCGCGGCCCGCGCCTTCGCCAGGTCCGCGTTCACCTTCTTCACCTGCGCGGTCCGCTGTTTCAGCTTCTCGGCGGTGGCGTTGTAGGTCTCGCTCGCCTCCTCCGCCGCCTGGTAGCGGGTCTGCAACTCGCGCAGCAGGGCGACGACACTCCTGGGCGCTTCCGGCGCACCGAGGGCGGTCCCGGCGTCGTTCTCCGGTGAGTCCGGTGAGTCCGGTGAGTCCGGGGCGTCTGCCTCGTCGGATTCCTCGGACGCTACGGGGCCAGGTTCCTCGGACGGTACGGGGCCCGGCTCGGCCGATACGGCGGTGGGGGAGACCGTGAGCGCCGCGGCCAGCGCGGTCGTGCAGACCACGCGCAGGAGTCTGCCTGACACGACATCACCTCCGTGACGGAGACGTAGCCCGGCAACGGGCTCGTCCATAAATGGGCGAATCCGATCATCCGGTCACTCGATGTCAGGTGACGCAAGCACCACGCGGCGCGCCGTCCGGGGATCCCCCGGACGGCGGTGGCGGCGGTGGTGGCGGTGAACAGGCTCGGGTCTCAGGCCACCGGGAAGGCGTAGAAGGACCTGTCCCGCTGGACGACGACGGTCTCCCCGATGGCGAGCGCCCGGTACGGCGCGCTCACCGTCGCGCCCTTCGGATCGGCCGACCCGATGTCCTGGAACTTCCACAGCCGCTCGCCGTCGGCCGCCGAGAACGCCGTTACCTGCACGGCGTCGGCGGCGATCAGGGTCTTCTCGCTGCGGCTCAGCGTGAGCGACGGAGCGTTCCCGATGCCCGGCACCTCCGTGGAGCGCCGCCATACGAGCCGGCCGCTCTCCCGTTCCACCGCGCCGACCAGCCGGCTGCGTTCGGTGGTGTGGATCAGGGGCCCGGCGACCAGGGGGGTGCCGAACACCGAGCCGTCGCTGCCCTCGACGCGCCACAGCGGCTTGGCGGTGTCCGTCTCGAAGGCCTGGAGGTCCGTGCCGACCGCCGCGTACAGCGTCCCGTCCTCGTCGCCCGTGGTGGCCGCTTCGGGGGAGGCCGCGCCGTACTGCTTGGTCCACAGCAGCTTGCCGGTCTTCTGGTCGAACGAGCGGACCGATCCCTTCCCCTTGGCGTCCTTGACCTCGGCCGCCGTCAGGCTGACCGCGTCCTGCCGTACGAGGACGTCGGCGGAGCGCTCCGCGACCACACGGTAGGCGGGGGTGCCGGGGGCGCGGCCCGCGGGCACGGGAGTCCGCCACAACTCCCTGCGCTGCACGATGTCGTACGCGAAGAAGTGGGCCCGGACGACTTCCTTGTCCTTGCCCTTCTTCTTGCCCTTCTTCGGCTTCGGGGCCTTCACGGTGACCGTGTGCGATCCGGTGAACCAGACGACCGGCCCGGAGCTCCCGGCCAGCCGGCCGACGGTGAGGCCCGGCAGGTCGGCGAAGGCGTCCGTGTAGCGCACGCGGTGCACGACCTTGCCGTTCTCCGGCGACAGCCACAGGAACTCCGTCGGGCTCGCCACGAAGACCAGGTCGCCGCCCGCCGCCAGCGCGGCCTGCCCCTTCGCGGCGTCCGCGCGCTGCCACAGCCGCTTGCCGGTGCGCAGGTCCACGGCGCTGGCCTGGCTCTCGCTGGTCACCACGAGCAGCTTGTCCTGCCATACGGCGGTGGTGAGCGGGGACGACTCGGAGGCCGGGTGCGCGTAGATCCAGCGCGGCTCGGGGGCCTGCCCGGGGAGCGTCCGGCGGGGCTTCGGCGCGGGCTTGTCGTCCGTCGCCTCCGCGGTGTCCCCGGACCCGAGCGCGGCGACCGAACCGCCGCCCACGACCAGCCCGCCGACGGCCGCCGCCGCGATGGTCAGCAGGGTCCGGCGGCTCGCGGCGGGGCCGGGCGCCGGGGCCGGCGCGGGAGGCAGCGGCAACGACACCATGGGGCCCCCGGCGGGCCCGCCCGGACCGGCGGGCCCGGCCGGGAGCGCCGCGGCGGGGTACGGCGCGGGGCCGCCGTGCGTAGCGCCCGGCTGCTGCGGGGTGACGGGTGCGGCGGGCGGTGCGGGCGGCATCGGACGGGCCGCCGGGGCGAGGCCGGCGCCCGGGGGTGCGGTGAGTTCGTGGGGGAGCGCGAGCTGAGTCGTCGGGCGGTCGTTCTGCGGCGGTCGCGGCCCGGTGTTGAGGAACCGCGTGGTGCCCCGGTCCTCCTCGGTGTCCCCGTCGCCTGCGGACACCGGAGCGGCGGCGGGCTCCTGGGGCGCGTCCACGGGCGGGGCGGGCGTGTCCACCGGCGATGCGGGGGCGTCTACCGGCGGCGCGGGGGCGTTTGCCGGCAACGCGGGCAGAGGCCGGGCGTCCTCGGGCTCCCGGGTCGTACGGGCGTCCATCGGCTCCGGGTTCGTGCGAGGGTCCTCGGGCCGGGCGTCCTTCGTGCGGGAGTCCTCTGGCCGGGCGTCCTGGGGCTCAGACGTGCCCTCCGACGCAGGCTCAGACGTCCCCTCCGGCTCGGCCTCCGGTGTCCCGGGGGCCGTCACGGGCTTCTGGGGCGCGGGCACGTCCACCGGCCGGGCGTCCTGGGGTGCCGAGGTCCCTTCCGGCTCGGCCTCCGGGGTGCCCTCCGTCGTAGGCTCAGGCGTCCGCTCCTGCTCGGACTTCGAGGTGCGCTTCGACGCAGGCCCGGAGGTCCGCTCCGGCTCAGGCTCAGAGGTCCCCTCCGACGCAGGCGCCGGCGTCCCCTCCGCCTCGGGCGCCCCGGCCTCCGCCTTCGCCTCCGGTACCTCCAGGGCCAGGACCCGTGCCTCCTGGTCCGCGACCGCCGCCGCGAGCCGTTCGGGGAGCCAGCCGCCCAGGGCGAGGCCCGCCGCGCCCTCCAGGGCCAGTTCGGCGGCGACCGTGCCGGCGGTGGGGCGCTGGGCCGGGTCCTTCGCCAGGCAGCCCGCGATCAGCTCGCGCAACTCCTCCGGCACGGCGTCGAGTTCGGGCTCGTCCTCGGCGATCCGGCGGGCGGCCTCCCCGGCCGGGCCCTCCGTGAACGGGGTCGTCCCGGTCGCCGCGTACGCCAGCAGCAGCCCCAGTACGAACAGGTCGGAGGCGGCGGAGACCTCCTTGCCCTCGATCTGCTCGGGCGTCAGATAGCCGAGCCGTACCGAGAGCTGGCCGCCCGGCCCGGCCTCCGCCGACGCGGCGGCGCCCAGCGGGCCGAAGGCGGTGAGGCGGGGGCCGTCGGCGGCCAGCAGCACCGTGCCGGGAGCCAGCCCCTGGAGTACGGACCCGGCGGCGTGCACCCGGGAGAGGATCTCGGCGACGCCCGCGCCCAGTATCCGCACGGCCCGCTCGGGCAGCGGACCGGCGATCCCGATCGCCTCGGCCAGCGGCAGCGCGGGGACGTAACCCGTCGCCGTCCACAGGAGGCCCGGCCCGTCGGCCGGGGCATCCGGCTCCTCGCCGATGTCCAGGGGCGGGTCCACCCAGCCGCCCGCGAGGCGTTCGGCGGTGCGGGCCTCGGCCTGGAAGCGGCGGCTGAAGACCGGTACGGCGGCCAGCTCGGGGCGCGCGGCGGTGATGAGGGCCGTCTCGCCGGAGGCGGTGTCCCGGGCCACGTACCGCACGGCGCTCGCGCCTTCGTGGAAGCGGGCCAGCGCGGTGAAGCGGCCGAAGCGGCGTGGATCGTCCTGACGCAGCGCCTCCATGGCGCACCCCCCTTGTGACCGTCCTCCGGCGACCGAGTGACCCGTCCTTCGGCACCTGACCGTCGATCTTAGACCCACCGGTAATTGGGGGGTGGGAGAAGGAGCGGGGCCGGGTGCGTGCAGCTGCAAGGCGGAGGATTGAGGCAGATGGGGTCTCCCCTGCTCGAGCGGAGCCGAGAGCTTGGGGAAGGAGCCATGGTGATTGACGACAACGCCGGAGGGGGCCCCTCCCTGCTCGAGCGAAGCCGAGAGCTTGGGGGAGTGCGTGCCCAGCCCCGCGACGCCGCCCCCCAATCGCCGGTGGGTCTTAGGGCCTGAGCCCTGCGGGCGGTCCGCCCGTCGGTCAGTCGCGGCCCGGCGGCTTGGACCAGGGCCACTTGAGGGTGCGGCGCTCGCGGCCCCCGGGGGCGTACTCGTACACCCAGCCGCGCTGGAGCCCGAGCCGCTTGGTGTAGCCGGCCGGGACCCGCTGGTAGGCGTACACGGTGGCGGGGCCGCCGTCGGGGGAGGGGACGGGGACCTCGTACCACTTCGGTGGATGGCCGGTCGGGCCGAGCAGGATCGGCAGGACCCGGCCGTCCAGGGGGCCGCCTCGGAAAGGGGTGTTCTCGCTCTTCACCGGGTCAGTCTGACGCAGCGGGCGCGGGCAGCAGGTGTGCCGCCTCCGCGAAGACCGGAATCACCCGTTCCGTCAGCCGTCCCGCCGGGCCGTCGGCCCGCTCCAGCGCCAGCAGGTCGTTCACCACCGCCGCGGTCTCCGGGTCGGTGGCGGCGGTCGCGGCGAGCAGGGCGATCAGGTGGTCGACCAGCCAGCCGCGCAGCTCGGCCGCGTCCGGCCGCTTCCCGTCGTCGAGCCAGATCAGCGAGGCCGCCTCGACGGCCGCGATCCAGCTGCGGACCATCATCCGCAGCCTCGGCCCGGCGGGCTGCTCCCCGGCCCCGCCGATCCGCCCGAGGTGGCGCAGGATCTCGTCGGCCGCCGCCCGTCGCACCCCGTCCACGATCGTCGTCGTACGGGAGGTCTCCACGACGCTGCCGCCGCGCAGCAGGGCGCTGAACCCGGTGTCGTGCTCGTCGACGAAGCGGAGGTAGCGGTCCAGGACCCGGGCGACCCGCTCGGTGGGCGGGCCCGCCGGCGGTTCGGTGAAGCACAGGGTCAGCTCGTCGGCCGCCGAGCCGAGCGCGGCCTCGTACAACTGCTGCCGCCCGCCCGGGAAGTAGCGGTAGACGAGCGGCCGGGACACCCCGGCCGCCACCGCCACCTCGTCGAGCGAGACCTCGTCGGGCGCCCGGTGGGCGAAGAGGCCGAGCGCGGCGAGCAGCAGCTGGGCGCGGCGCTCCTCGACGCTGAGCCTGCGGTACGTCGCCCGGGGCGGCGGGGCTGCGGCGGTGGAGGTCATGCCACCGAGCCTATCGCCGGTGGGTTGAGGACCACCGGGTCCAGGCCCTCCCGTCCGCACGGATTCAGGCCAGCAGGCCGGAGCTCCGCCACAGCCGGCGGCCGACGCCGTTCAGCAGTCCGATGTCGTCGAAGAAGTCGGTGAGCCGCTTCGCGCCCGACTGCATCACCTCGGCGCGGTGCCTGCTGGCCTTGACCTGGGCGAGGGCCTCACGGCGGTCCAGGCCGACGTTCTCGTACACCCGTGGGTTCACGAAGCAGACGGAGAAGACCCGGGCCGCCTCGCCGCAGCTGACCTTGGTGAGTTCGCGCTCCCAGCGCGGGGCGGTCACCATCTGGCGGCGCAGCTCCTCCCGGGCGTACCGGACGTGCCGGGCCTCCTCGATCACATGGATGCGGGTCACGCCGCGCACCAGGGTCTGCACCCGCTCGTCCGGGAACGTCAGCCGCTGCATCCAGTCGAGGATCTCCTCGCCCAGCAGGGTCGCGGCGAACGAACCGGGGGTGGTGGAGGCGGTCTTCAGGACGCGCGCCAGCTGGTGGTAGACGCGCGGCACCGGGTACGCCGGGGCGCCGCCCCAGTCGATCATGCGGCCGAACATCATCGAGTGCCGGCACTCGTCGGCTATCTCCGTGAGCGCGTAGCGGACGTGGTTGCTGGTCACCGGCTTGTCGTAGATGTGCCGGACCAGCAGCTGCATCAGGATGATCTCGAACCAGATGCCGAGCGAGGCCAGTGCCGCCGCCTCGTGCCGGGAGAGGTCGAGCCGCTGCTCCTCGGACATGCGGTCCCACATCGGGGTCCCGTACAGCGAGAGCAGCTCCGGCGGCCAGAACCACTTGCCCTCCTCGACGGCCGCGTCCCAGTCGAGTTCGGTGTCGGGGTCGAAGGAGTGCTTGGCCGAGGATGCGAGCAGCCGCAGGGCGATCTGCTCGCGGTCGCGGAGCGGCCCGAGCGCGTCGCGGAGCACGGTCATGTCGCGAGCGGCGGTGACGGTCGTCATGGCGGGAGCACCTCACACAGGAGTTAGCGGAAGCGGGAGTTACCGGAAGCGGGGGTCGTCGGAAGCAGGAGCTGCCGGAAGCGGGAGTCACCGGCGGTCACCCCTTATGAGACTTCCTGTCAGCAAGGCCGTCAATCCCCTGCGCACGACTCGGTGCAACTTGTTGACCCGCTGTCTACCAAGGTGTGAACCTGTCAGGGAGGCGGCCGGAGCCCGCGTTCAACTGCCGTCGGTGTCAGGGAACTTGTCGATCAGGCCGAGCGGATCGAGCAGGTCGAGCAGGTCGAGCAGATCGAGTCAGTCGAGGCGAAGGAGCCGTCCGTGTCCACACATGACCTCTACACCACCCCGCCCGCCGAACCGATATGGCAGGTCCCCGCCACCGGAGCCGCCCGGTTCAGCTGGGACTACGACGACGGGCGCGAACGCCTCCTCGCCCTCTACCAGAAGGGCAAGGACAAGCAGTGGGACGGCAGCAAGCGGATCGACTGGTCCCTGGAGGTCGACCCCGCCGACCCGCTCGGCACCCCCGACGAGGCGCTCGCGCTGTACGGCACCCCGCACTGGGCGAAGATGACGGAGAAGGACCGGGGGGAGCTGCGCAAGCACTACACCTCCTGGCAGTTCAGCCAGTTCCTGCACGGCGAGCAGGGCGCGATGGTGTGCGCGGCGCGCATCGTGGAGTCCGTCCCCGACCTGGACGCCAAGTTCTACTCCGCCACGCAGACCATGGACGAGGCCCGGCACGCCGAGATCTACGGCCGCTTCCTGCACGAGAAGATCGGCATGCTCTACCCGGTCAACGACAACCTCCAGGGGCTGCTGGGCGACACCCTGCGCGACTCCCGCTGGGACATGCCCTATCTCGGGATGCAGGTCCTCATAGAGGGCCTGGCGCTGGCCGCCTTCGGGATGATCCGCGACACCACCACCAAGCCGCTGCCCAAGCAGATCCTCGCGTACGTCATGCAGGACGAGGCCCGGCACGTCGCCTTCGGAAGGATGGCGCTGCGCGACTACTACAGGCAGCTGGGCGACGCCGAACTCCGCGAGCGCGAGGAGTTCGTCATCGAGGGCTGCTACCTGATGCGCGACCGGCTCAGCGGCGTCGAGGTCCTGGAGAACTTCGGCATCGGCAAGCAGGAGGCGAAGGACCTCTCCGAGCACTCCGAGTACCTCCAGCTCTTCCGCAAGCTCCTGTTCAGCCGGATCGTCCCGTGCGTCAAGGACATCGGACTGTGGGGTCCGCGGCTCCAGAAGGCGTACGTCGACATGGGCGTCCTCGAACTCGGCGACTCCAGCCTCGACCTGCTGATGTCCCAGGACGAGGAGATAGCCGAGGAACTGGACCGCGAGCGCTTCGCCGCCGAGGAGCGGGCCCGGGTGGCGGAGGTCGCGGAGGCCATCGGCGAGGGGGCCGCCGAAGCCGCCTGAGTGGCGGGGACCGGAGCGGGGTGTCGGGGTGAGCCGATGGGGCGGGCCGTCCGCGCGCGGGGCGATTCTCTCGACCTGGTACCGATATCGGCCGCATCGAAATTCCGTTCGCAAACGTGTCGTACCGTGAGCGTATGACCACCCCGCCCTACCCGTCGCAGGGCCCGTACGGGCCGCCGTCCCCGCAGAACCCCTACGGTCCGCCGCCGGTCGCACCGGGGTCCGTCCCGCAACAGCCCTACGGCTACCCGCAGCAGCCCCCGGCCCCGCCCCAGCAGGGCGGCGGCTGGGGTCAGCCCGGTATGCCCGGCGGCCCGGGGACGGGCGGCCGGCCGCCGGCGGCCCCGCAGCCGCCGCGCGGGAAGCGGACCGGGCTGATCATCGGGATCGCGGTCGGCGCGGTGCTGGTGGCGGGCGGGATCGTCTTCGGCGTCACCCAGCTCGCCGACAAGGGCACCGACCTGGCGTACCCGAAGGCGGAGCACCGGCTCCTCGTGCAGCAGAAGCTCCTGGACGACGAGTTCAGCCTGAGCCAGGACCTGTCGGAGACCGAGGGCAAGGAGATCGAGGACACTCCCGACCCCAGCATCCGGGACGCCGAGGCGGTCGTCGCGCACTACGCCTCGGCCAAGGGCGGCGCCCTGGTGCTCTCGGGGATGTACGGGCGGCTCGCCAGCCCCGGATTCATGCGCGGCAAGATCATGGAGGGTGCGGCGGAGGCCGACGGCGCGAAGCTCGTCGTGCCCGCCAAGGAGTTCAGGCCCGAGGGGTACGACATCACGATCGAATGCCAGGTCGTGCAGTCGAAGGAGTCCGGCGGCGTCGTGAACATCCCCATGTGCGCCTGGGGCGACGACAACACCGCCGCGATGGTCGCGCTGGTCCGCCCGGAGACCGTGCTGGAGGACGCCAAGTCCGTCGACCTGGCAGGGGTCGCGGCGGAGACGGCCAAGGTCCGCGAGGAGGCCCGCAAGCCGATCGGCTGACCCGCCGCGGTCCGGGCGGGGCCGGAGCCTCCCCCGCCCGTCCGTCGCCGGTCAGCGCACTCCGGCCGGTGCCGGGAAACGGGTGCGCAGGGTGAACGCTCGCTCGGTCGGGCCGTGTTCACGCAGGTGCAGCAGCCGCTCCTCGGCGTCCGCCACCGTCGGGCGTACCCCCGCCGGCACCCACCAAAGGGCGGTCATCGCCTCCCGGATCTGCTCGAACCACTCACGGCGCCGGCTCATCAGCTCCCGGTGCCGCCCGGCGTACATGAAGCCGGTGAGCGCTTCGACGTCCCGCCACACCGACATGTTCACGATCAACCAGTCGTCCCCGAAGACCGGGACGTCCGTGGCGTTCCCGGAGTCGGAGCGCAGTCGCCAGAGGAACCCGTCGGCTTCGTCGGCGACCGCGTTCACCGGGTCCAGCCCATCGACGAAGTCCTTCAGTTGCGGTGAGTCCAGCGGGAATCTGAGCCGTGAGATGTTCACCTGCGCCAACTCGTGTTCTCCGCCGCCGTTTTCTGTCTCGATAGAGGTCATGACCGCACGGTAGGCAGGACGCTCTCCACCGCGCGGGCCATTCCGAGCAGCGAGACGTCGGCTCCGCGCGCCGCCACCAGCTGGAGCCCCACCGGGCAGCCGTCCTTGGTGAATCCGGCGGGCAGGCTGGCCGCCGGATGGCCGCTCAGGTTGAACGCCCAGGTCAGGGCGGTGGAGTAGAGGTCGCCCGGACCCTCGTGCCCATGCGGCCGGTTCGGCGTGACCGGGGTCAGCAACAGGGGCGCGGCGGCGAAGAGGCCATCGAGCCGGTCGTCGTTCGCCCGCCGGACCGCCACGGCCCCCGGGTCCCCGGGCGCCCCGCCCCGTACCGCCTGCCAGGCCCGCGCCGGGTCGAGCAGGGCGCAGTCCGTGTCCAGCAGGCGTACGGTCCCCGCCGCCACGAGCCGGTCCACCGCCGCCCGGACGACGGCCGCCACCTCCGGATCCACGTCCGCGAAGCCGAGGCCCTCGCTGTAGACGGCGGGAAGCGGGAGCGGCGGGGCGGCGGGCGGCTCGTACCCGTCCAGCACATGGCGGAGATACCGCTCAGCACCCGCGGCCGTCCGCGCCAGCACCCCCGCCGACGCGAGCCCGGACCGGTCGGGGGAGGGGAGCAGCCCGTTCGTCGTCTTCAGCCCGAACACCCCGCACCAGGCGGCCGGGATGCGGACCGACCCGGCCCCGTCGCTGCCCGTCGCCAGCTCCACCATCCCCGCCGCCACCGCGACCGCCGAGCCCGCCGACGAACCGCCGGGCGTGCGGTCCGCCCGCCAGGGGTTGACCGTACGGCCGTGGGCGCCCCGGCCCCAGGTCTGCCAGACCGTCCCGGGGCCGGGGACGGAGGTCGCGCCGACCGGTACCCCGCCCGCCGCGATCAGCCGGCGGGCCGCGTGCGAGCGGATGCCGGAGGGGCCCTTCACCGCGAACGGCAGCCCGCCCAGCGGGAGTCGCCGCGCCACGGTCTGCCGTTCCCGGGCGAGCGCCTCGTCGGGCCAGACCTCGATGAACGCGTTGAGCGCCGGGTCCAGCCGGTCGATCCGCTCCAGGGCCCGCGCCACGGCGGACGGTCTCGGTGTCATGCCGCCAGTCTCCCGGAGGGCGCGGGTCACTCCTCCAGCGCCGCCTCCATCACCGCCCGTGCGATCGGGGCCGCGCTGCCGCCGCCGCTGATGTCGGCCCGGTCGGCGGCGGCGTCCTCCACGACCACCGCCACCGCGACCGCCGGGCGGCCGGAGCCGGGGGCCTGGGCCCAGGAGATGAACCAGGCGTACGGCAGACCGGAGTTGTCGATGCCGTGCTGGGCGGTGCCGGTCTTGCCGCCGACCTTCGCCCCGTCGATCGCCGCGTTCGACCCGGTGCCGTTCTCCACCACGTCGACCATCATCCGCTGGAGCTGCACGGCCGTCGACGGGCTCATCGCCCGCTCGTACGGAGGGGACCCCTCCTGCCGGACCGTCTGCCCGTCGTTCGTGGTCACCCGGTCCACCAGATGCGGACGGCGCAGATCCCCGCCGTTGGCGACCGCCGCGGCGACCATCGCCATCTGGAGCGGGGTCGCGGTCGTGTTGAACTGCCCGATCGAGGACTGCGCGAGCTGGTCGTCGCTCATGTCGGTGTCGAAGGTGCTCCTGGCCACCCCGGACGGGATGCGCAGCCCGGTGTCGTTGAAGCCGAACCTCTCCGCCGCCTCCACCATCCCGTCCAGCCCGACCTCCACCCCCAGGTGGGCCATCACCGTGTTGCAGGACACCCGGATCGCATCCGCCAGGGACGCCTGCTCGCAGCCGCTCGACTCGTTCGGCAGGGTCGTGCTCGTGCCGGGCAGGACGTACGGCGACGGGGTGTCCGTGGCGGCGTCGGGGTCCGTCACCACCCGGGCCTCCAGCGCCGCCGCCGCCGTCACGATCTTGAAGGTGGAGCCCGGCGGATAGGTCTGCCGGATGGCCCGGTTCAGCATCGGCAGGCTCTTGGCCGCGTTCAGCCGGGCCCACGCTTCGGTCACCGCGGACCCGGTCCCCGACAGCCGCTCGGGGTCGTACGACGGGGTCGAGACCAGCGCCAGGATCTCGCCCGTCGACGGGTCCAGGGCCGCGACCGCGCCCCGCCGCCCGCTCAGCCCGTCGTACGCGGCCTGCTGCATCGACGCCTTGATCGTGGTGACGACATCGCCGCCCGGCTGCCGGCCCCGCGTGAACTCGTTCCAGAACGGCAGCGGCGCCAGAGCCGGGTCCGTACCGGACAGGACGGAGTCCTCGGCGTTCTCGATGAGCGTGGTGCCGTACGTCTGCGAGGCGTATCCGGTCACCGGGGCGTACAGCGGGCCGTGCAGATAGGTGCGCTCGAAGCTGAGCTGCTCGCCGGTCTCCTTGTTGCCGGTCACGGCCCGGTCGCCGACCAGGATGTTGCCGCGCGGCTGGTCGTAGCGGGCGATGGCGTTACGGCGGTTGGCCGGGTTGTCGTCCAGTTCGCCGGCCTCGAAGAGCTGGACGCGGGCCGCGTTGACGAGCAGCGCCACGAGCAGCAGCAGACAGAAGGCGGCGGCCCGCCGGATGCAGCGGATCACCGGTCCTCCTCCGCCACGGACGCCGCGATGACCCCGGTCTCCACCTGTTCCGGATGGGGTCTGCGCGAGACGTCGCTGACCCGGATCAGCAGCGCCACGATGATCCAGTTGGTGACGACGGAGGAACCGCCCTGCGCGAGGAACGGCATCGCCATCCCGGTCAGCGGGATCAGCCCCATCACCCCGCCCGCGATCACGAACACCTGGAGCGCCAGGATCGACGCCAGGCCGATGGCCAGCAGCCGTCCGAACGCGTCGCGCAGGGCGAGCCCGGCCCGGTAGCCGCGCGCCACGAGCAGCGCGTACAGCAGGAAGATCGCGGTCAGCCCGCTCAGGCCCAGCTCCTCGCCCGCGGTCGCCAGGATGAAGTCGGACTTGGCGGCGAAGCCGATCAGGATGGAGTGGCCCGCGCCGAGCCCGGTCCCGAGCATCCCGCCCGCGGCGAACGCGAACAGCGACTGGGCGAGCTGGCCGGGCCCCTGCCCCGCGTCGATCGAGGCGAACGGGTCCAGCCAGTCCTGCACCCGGCTGTGGACATGTGGTTCGAAGGAGCCCACGACGAAGGCCCCGACGGAGGCCAGGAGCAGGCCGACCGCGATCCAGCCGGTCCGGCCGGTCGCCACGTACAGCATGATGACGAAGAGCCCGAAGAACAGCAGCGAGGTGCCGAGATCGCGCTCCAGCACCAGCACCCCGACGCTCAGCAGCCAGATCGCCACGATCGGCCCGAGCACCCGGCCGGAGGGCAGTTGCAGCTTCCACACCGTGCGGCCGGTGTACGCGAGCGCGTTGCGGTTGGCGGCCAGATAGGCGGCGAAGAACACCGCGAGCAGGATCTTGGCGAACTCACCGGGCTGGAAGGAGAGTCCGCCGATCCGGATCCAGATCTTCGCCCCGTTCACCGCCGGGAAGAAGATGGGCACGGTCATGAGCGCGAGCGCCGTGGCCACCGAGAGATACGCGTACCGCTGGAGCACCCGGTGGTCGCGCAGCAGCACCACCACGGCGGTGAACAGCGCGACGCCGAGCGTGGACCAGATGAGCTGGGTGGGCGCGGCCTGGTCCCTCGGGGTCTCCAGATCGAGCCGGTAGATCAGTACCAGGCCGAGACCGTTGAGCAGCACCGCGATCGGCAGCAGCAGCGGATCGGCGTACGGGGCCCGGAAGCGGACCGCGACATGGGCGAGCAGCGCGAGCGTGCCGAGCCCGGCGCCGTACCCGGCGACGTCGGGGGGCACGGCGCCGTCGTGGGCGAGGCCGACCGCCGCATAGCCGAGGACGGAGATCAGGACGCCCCCGACGAGGAGGGCGAGCTCCACCCCGCGCCGCTTGGGCAGGCGTAGCTCGGGCGGGGGAGCGTCCGCCGTCGTTGCGGTCATGCCCCGCAACGTAGCAAGAGGTACGCGGTATTTCCCTTATGTCACACCTGCTCATGTCAGAGCCCACCGGAGCGCGGGCCGGCGCTCACCGGGGCATGCGTCCGCCCGCGGAGCTCACGGCGACAGGGCCGGACTCCACGGGCGGGCTCCACGGGCGGACGCAGGTGCGGACGTGCGGGTGTGCGGGTGTGCGGGTGACGCGGGGTCAGCACCACCTCGGCGCGGCGCCGATGTTCTCGATGTAGCGGGCCGCACCCCAGGCCCAGGTGCCGTCGGTCAGCAGGTACCAGCGGGGGTTGCCGTCGACGTTGTCGCCCTTGGTCTTGCAGAAGATGTGGACGATCGAGCCGTACTCGACCGAGCCGACGATCCGGCTGCTGCGGGTCGGCCGGTCACGGAGCAGCAGGTACGGCTTGGCGATGACCCGTCCCGTGTAGGTCCGCTTGGGCGCCTGGGACTCTGCCTGGCCCTGGGTCTGAGTCTCCCGGCCGGCCTCCTTCTGCTGCGCCTCGTGCTCGCGCTGGAGGGCCGAGGCGGAGAGCTCGTCGGACGTCGGGTCCGTGACGGTGGCCTCCGCGCGCTGTCCGGCGGGCTGGGGGTCGGCCGCCAGTGCGGCGGGGGCGGCGGCGGTGAGCGCCGCGAGCGCGCCGGTGGCCACGCAGAGACCGAGCCGGCGGAGCCGCGAGGAGCGGGACAGGGGGGACATACTGCCTCCATGCGATGAGGAAGATGAGGAAAGGGACCGTGGGGGACACGAGCTGGGCTCGTGCTGGCCACGCTAAATTCGACACTCACCGTCCGCAACGCGTCACGGTGCGTGAGGGCGGCCCTCCGTTGGGCCGTGCGGGGCATCCGTCCCCGCCGGTCCCCCGTCCCGGCCCGGATTCCCGCCGGAATCCCCGTCGTCGAGATGTACGTACTCCGGCAGGGTCAACCGGGCGAGCGCCCCGCCGTCCGGCGGATTGCCGAAGTCCAGCCGGGCGCCGATGACCTGGGCCTGGCCGAGGGCGATGGTCAGCCCCAGGCCGTGCCCCTTGCCCGCGCCGTCCGTACGGAACCGCTGCGGCCCGCCGTCCAGCAGATACGCCGGGAATCCCGGGCCGTGATCGCGTACGGAGACCACCGCGCCGTCCACGCTCAGCACCACCGGAGGGCGCCCGTGCCGGTGGGCGTTGGCCACCAGATTGCTGAGCACCCGCTCCAGGCGCCGCCGGTCGGTCTCCACCCGGGCCGCGCCCGTCACCCGTACCTCGGTGTCGGTGCCCGACGCCCGGACGACCCGCTCCGCCACCGGCGCGAGATCGTGCACGGCGAGGTCGACCTGCTCGGTACGGGCGTCCAGCCGGGAGATCTCCAGCAGGTCCTCCGTCAGGGACCGCATCGCCCGCACCCGGTCGCGCACCAGCTCCGCCGGGCGGCCCGGCGGCAGCAGTTCGGCGGCGGCCGACAGGCCGGTCAGCGGGGTGCGCAGCTCGTGCGCCACATCGGCGGTGAACCGCTGCTCGGTCTGGAGCTTGCGCTGAAGCGTCGAGGCCATGGTGTCGAGCGCGCCCGCCACGATCGCCACCTCGTCCTGGGCGCGGACCGGGCGCGCGGTCCGGGGGTCGTCCACCCGGGCGTCGAGGTCGCCCGCACTGATCCGGCGGGCCACCCGGGCGCTCTGGTGCAGCCTGCGGGTCACCCGGCCGACGGCGAACAGCCCGACGAACAGGGTGGCGGCGATGGCCAGCAGCGAGGAACCGGCGATGGCCCGGTCGAGCCCGGCGATGGTGCGGGCGCTGTGGCTGTAGTCCGTCCAGGTGGTCAGCGCCCGCCCGTCCGCCGGACCGGCCGCCCACATGGCGGGGCCGCCCTGACCGTCCGGGTCGCCCGGCCGGTGCGGGCCGTCCGCCACGACGGTGCCCCGCTCGCCGCCCGCCGCCAGGGCGCGCAGCGAGGCGGGCAGCCCCGGCGGGTCGATGCCGGAGTCCCGGGGCAGCGGCTCCCCGGCCTCGTACGCGTCGATGACCAGCTCCAGCCGTTCCAGCGCCTTCTCGCGGGCGTGGCCGACCGTCTGCCGGGTCACCGCCGTGTGCACCAGGACGCCGAGGAGGGCGGCCAGGGTGCAGCACATGACGGTCAGGAAGACCGCGGACTTCCAGGTGAGGCTCGCGGTCCAGGAGGGCGAGCGGAAGCCGCGCCGCCTCATCGCGTCCCCGCAGGGGATTCCGAAGGCGTACGGGGCGTACGGGTGGAGGAGCCGGCGGACGGCGTCGGCGCGCCCGTCGCCGCGCCCGCCCCTGCCCCCGTGCCGGTCGGCGTGCTCGTCGGCGTGCGTTGCGGCTGCGGGGTCTTCCGGTGCTCGGGCGTCCGCAGGATCTCGTCCCGGGTGGGCAGCATCGCGCGCTGCCGGTCGTCCCAGGACCACGCGGTGCGGTATTCGTACCCCGGGATCACCGAGGGGGTCCGCATGATCACGTCCCGGCCCGCCAGCTCCACGCTGATGACGGCGTCGTAGGTGGACATGATCCGGGTCAGCCGGTCCCCGTCCGGCATGTAGACGCGCACGGCGATCTGCCGGTCGGGCATCCGGATACCGAGCACCAGTTCGTCCCTGCCGTCGCCGGTCAGGTCGCGGTAGTACGGCGGGAGGACCGGGCAGTCGTCCGGGGCGGTCCGGCACGCCTCGACCTGCCGGACCGTGTCGTCCGGCAGCTCGTCCAGGCCGCTGTCCCGGTCGGTCTTCGCCTTCAGCCCGGCCTGCGCCACGGCCACCGGGTCCAGCCGCCGCACATCACCGCCGGTCACCCGGATTCCCGGGATACGCGCGGTCTCGCCCTCGCCGTAGTCGTACGGCGCGGAGGAGGCGGGCGGCAGATCCGGCCAGAGGTGCTTGGGCTCGACGGCCGACGGCGCGTCCCCGGCGCTCCTCAGCCCGCCGGCGGCGCCGCAGCCGGACAGCAGGGCGAGCGCGGCGACGGCGGACACGGCGGACACGGCCCTTCGGGTCGCCGCCGGGACGCGGTGCGGGAGCATGGCTCGCCTCCTCTCCGACGACTGCGGTCTCACACCCTAGACGGACGGCCGCGCGCAATGCCGACTTCGTGCCGCTGTGTGACGTCGAGTGGGCCTATGGGGTGCTTTGGGTCGCCGCGGAGCCGGCGCTGATACGGGTCGTGGGCGTCGGCGCCGGTACGGGTGGCGAGGGGCGACGCGGGCACGGGTGGTGAGGTCTGGTGCCGGTGCCGGTGCCGGTGCGGGTCGTGAGGGTCAGCGCTGGTACGGGTTCTGTCCGGGCGGAGTGAAGCCGGGCTGCTGCGGGGCCTGGCCGTGGACGGCGCCGTCCTGCCCGGCCGTGGCCTGGGCGAGCAGCTGGTCCGCCTGCTCCCCGGGTATCTGCTGCTCCCCGCCGCAGAAGGTGCACTGCGTGGCGTACTTCGTCGAGAACGGGAACAGCGGCACGAAGAACAGCGTGAACTTCGTGACCCGCTTGCGCAGGGTGTGCGCCGCCGGATTGCCGCACCAGCCGCACACCATCGTCAGGATGGCCAGCTGGTAGAGGTAGCCCTTGGTACCGAAAATGATCATGCCGTGGTCCCTTTCCCCGTCCCCCGGAGTGCCCGTCGGCACAGCGCCAGGAGCTTTTCGTCCTCGTGGATGTCGTGACTGCCGTACCCACCGTCCATCGCGTTGTGACGGCGCACGGAGGCGAGTTCGCTCCGCAGGACGTGTGCTGCGGCCGACCCCGCCGGGACCGGCCCCATCCGTGCCACGCATTCTGCCACCCGGACCCGGACATGGCGGCTCCGCTCCCAGCCGGCGAGCAGCGCCTCGGTGGTCTCCTGCGGCCGGCCGGACACCTCCCACAACGCGATCGCCGCGTCCACCCGCATCCACAGTTCCTCGTGCGCCAGCAGCCCGCGCAGCCGGGGCGCGACCACCGAGGCGCGCGGTCCGAGCGCCCCCAGCGCCACCGCCGCCGCGCGCCGGTCGTGCACCTGGTCCGACTGGAGGCCCTCGATCAGCACCGGCAGCACCGCATCGGTGTCCCCGGAGATCGCCCACAGCGCCTCGGCCACCTCCGTCGCGGAGGCCGACCCCGGGCGGCGGATCAGCGCCCGCAGCTCCGGGACGGCCTCCCGCGCCGCGGGCCCGAACGAACCCAGCGCCCGCAGCGCCGCCGTACGCAGCCACTCGCCCCGGTACGCCGGCGCCCCGCGCAGCACCCGCAGCACCTCGGGGGCCGCCTCGCCCGCCCGCAGCCCGGTCAGCCCGGCCAGCAGCGGGCTCGCCCGGTCGTAGGCCCCCTCGTTCAGCTCCACCTCCGCGAGCCTGCGCCGCAGCGCCCCGGCGAGCGGCCGGGCCGCCGCCCCCAGGTGGCCCACCGCGAACCCCACGTCGTGCGCCACCTCGGGCAGCTCCAGCGCCGCCGCGAGCGCGGGCACCGCACGGGCGTCGCCGAGGCGCGCCAGGGCCTTCACGGTGGAGCCGAGCCCGGGTGGACCGCCGGCCCAGGTCTTCACCCAGTCCCCGGGTTCGGCGGCCAGCCGGGCGGCCAGGGCGTCCGCCGCGGGCGCGGCGAGGGAGAACAACTCCTCCAGGACATGGGACGCGGCCTCGGCCAGCCGGGGCTCGGGGTCGGAGAGCTGATCGCCGACGAGCGCCACCAACTCCTCGTACGGGCCGCGCCAGGCCCGTATCAGCCCGCCGCTCATCCGTACCGCGTCGATGCGCTGCCGGCGGTCGGGGCTGCGCAACTGGTCGGCGAGGAGCGCCGTGCGGTCGCCCACCCGGTCGTCGAGGCCGACGTGCAGGGTGCGCAGCAGATCCGCGGCCCAGGGGGCGCCGCGCCCGGCGTTCTCCTGGGCGGACAGCGACCGCAGTTGCCCCACGAGCGTGGGCGTCGCGACCTGCTCGCCCCGACGGGTCTCCGCCGCGGCGACCGGCTCGGAGTCCACCGGCTCGGAGTCCACCGGCTCGGAGTCCACCGGCTCGGAGTCCACCGGCTCGGAGTCCACCGGCTCGGAGTCCACCGGCTCGGAGTCCACCGACTCGGAGTCGACCGGTGTGGAGTCCACCGGCTCGGAGTCCACGGACTTGGAGTCCACCGACTTGGAGGCCATCGGCTCAGGGCCCATCGGCTTGGAGTCGACCGGCGTGGAGTCCATTGACTTGGAGGCCATCGGCTCCGCGTCCGGGGCCGGCGCGTCCGGGGTCGGCGCGTTTGCCTCCCGCGCGGCGTTACCCTCCGGGGCTGCGTTCCTCTCCCGCGCGGCGTGCCCCTCCGGCGCCGATCGCATCTCGCGCAGCAGCCCCGAGACCACCGGCACCACATCGCCGGGCAGCCCGTCGGGCGAACAGCGCGCCAGCTGGGCCAGGGCCGCGAGCCGCAGCCCCGGGGAGTGCGCCCGGGACGCCAGCCGGCCCAGCCACTCCGCGACCCGCCCCGCCAGCGGCCGGTGCCGCAGCGCGACCCGCCCGGCCGCCTCCACGAGGGCGAGCCGCACCTCCTCGTCGGGCTCCACCGGCAGCCGCTCCCGCAGCAGCGCGAGCACCCGCACGGGGTGCCGGTGCAGCGTGGCGAGCGCCAGCGGGGCCGCGAGCCGCACCCCGGGGTCCTCGTCGGCGATCAGCTCGAAGAACACCCCGGCGCCCGCGGTGACCGCCGCCGCCGCCATCGCGTAGTTCGCGGCGCCCTCGATCTCGTCCTCGTCGATCTCCGCCTCGTCGTCCTCGTCGAGGTCGAAGCCGCCGATGCTGGTGAGCAGTTCGACCACGCTGCCCCGGTCCTGCACCCCCGGATCCACGACCAGCTCCAACAGGAACGGGATGCACGCGAGCGTGCACGCGTACACATCGCCCTGGTGGTGCACCGCGCCGTACATACCGTCCAGCGCCGCCTCCCGCTGCGCCGGATCGTCGGATGCGAGCCCCCGCAGAAGCGCCGGCACATCGTCGGCAGGCCCGTAGGCATGCTCCATCGAGGCCCAGTCGACCTCGTCGATCCCCGAGAACACGCCATCTCCTCCCCACGACCACGACAGCGCCCGGACCGGCGTGCACCGTAGCGCGCCCTGCCCGTCACACCCCTCCGGCGCGCCCCGCAGAAAGCGCCTGCGCAGAGTGTGCACCACGGCTCCGACAATCCACCCGCCACTTGTGGCCTTTCCTCGGGCCCGTGACGAGGTCATGACCCGGTCAAGAGGATTCGGCTGTGAGGTTGCTGTGAAGAGCGGGCGCCCACCGCCCGGCCGGGTACGTGACACCGGTCGCCGAGTACGTGACACTGCCCGGTCGGGCGCGTCACGTCGGCCGGACAGGCGTTGCACACCAGCCGGCCAGGCGCGTCACACCGGCAGTGGGCGCGCCTGCTCCGGGGCGTTCAGCGGGGCGAGCAGATCGCCGTGCAGGTCCAGCCGGGCGGCCATGTCCTCGGCGCGGAACACCAGGGCCCCGGCCTCCCGGCACCTGGTGATCTCGTCCCAGGTGACCGGGGCCGACACCGTGGGCTCGGGCCTCGCCCGCAGGGTGTAGGGCGTGGCGGTCGTCTTCGTCGCGGCGTTCTGGCTGAAGTCGACGAAGACCTTGCCCGGTCGCAGGGCGCGCTTCATCCGGTGGAGCGCCAGCCCCGGCAGAGCCGCCTCCGCCTCGATCGCGAGCCGCTTCGCATACGCGGACACCTCGCCGGAGGGGGTGGGCTCCAGCGGGACCAGCAGATGCAGCCCCTTGGCCCCGGACGTCTTCCCGTACGCGAACAGCCCGTCGGCCGCGAGGCGCTCCCGCAGCCAGAGCGCCACCGCACAGCACTCCACGACGGTCGCGGGGGAGCCGGGGTCCAGGTCGAGGACCATCCGGTCGGCCGTCCCCGGCGCGTCCGCGCGCCACTGCGGAGTGTGGAACTCCACCACCAGGTTCGCCGCCCACATCAGCGAGGCCAGATCCCCCACGACCACCTGCCGGGCGGCCTGGTCCTCGCTCCGGGGAACAGGGGTGGTGGCCACCCAGGCGGGCGTACCGGGCGGCGGATTCTTGGTGAAGAAGAGCTGGCCGCCCGGCCCGTCCGGGTACCGCAGGAAGGACACGGGGCGGTCGCGCAGATGGGGCAGGATCACGCCGCCCGCGGTGGCCGCGTAGTAGTGGAGGACCTCGCCCTTGGTCGTCCCGGTGGCCGGATACAGGACCTTGTCGAGATTGCTGAGCGACACCCGTCGCCCCTCCACCTCGGTGATCGGCGTCATACCATAAGAGTCACACGAAAACCGGCCAAAGCGCCTTTGACGGTCAAAGAGTCCTTAACGGTCGACAAGGGGTGAACGGTGAGGTCCATATGGAACGGCGCGATTTCCTTCGGGCTGGTCAGCATTCCGATCAAGCTGGTCAACGCCACCGAGAACCACTCGATCCATTTCCGGCAGATCCACCTCTCCGACGGTGGCCGGATCCGGTACCGCAAGGTCTGTGAACTGGACGAGGAGGAGATCGAGGCCGGCGAGATCGGCAAGGCGTACGAAGACGCCGACGGCACGATGATTCCGATCACCGACGAGGATCTCGCCCAGCTTCCGCTGCCGACGGCGAAGACCATCGAGATCGTCGCCTTCGTGCCCTCGGACCGGATCGACCCCCTCCAGATGGACGCGGCGTACTACCTCTCCGCCAACGGCGTCCCGGCCGCCAAGCCGTACACCCTGCTCCGCGAGGCCCTCAAGCGCAGCAACAAGGTCGCCGTCGCCAAGTACGCCCTGCGCGGCCGCGAGCGGCTCGGCATGCTCCGTGTCGTCGACGACGTGATCGCCATGCACGGCCTGCTGTGGCCGGACGAGATCCGCGCCCCCGAGGGCGTCGCCCCGGACAGCGACGTCACGGTCCGCGACGCCGAACTCGACCTGGCGGACGCCCTGATGGACACCCTCGGCGAAGTCGACATGGACTCCCTCCACGACGACTACCGGGAGGCGGTGGAGGAGCTCATCACCGCGAAGGCCTCCGGCGAGAGCGTGCGCCCGGCCGAGACCGAGGACGCCGGCGGCGGCAAGGTCATCGACCTGATCGCGGCCCTGGAGAACAGCGTGCAGGCGGCCAGGAAGTCCCGGGGGGAGCAGGGGGACGAGGACGAGGACGAGGGCGACATCGCCGACGTCCACCCCATCAAGAAGACGTCCGGGACGACCGCGAAGAAGACGAAGAAGACCACGCACCGCACCCCGACCGGCAAGACCGTCACCCGCTCCGGAAGCTCCACGACGAAGAAGTCCGCCCCCAAGTCCACCGGCGCGAAGAAGTCCACGTCGACGGCGAAGAAGTCCGCCGGGAGCGGTGGTAGCGGAGGAAGCAGGGGAAGCGGCGGGAGCGGCGGGAGCCGGACGACCGCGAAGAAGACCGCGGCGAAGAAGCAGACGTCATCCAGCGGCGACACCGCGGCGAAGAAGACGGCGTCCTCCCGCAAACGCGCCTCGGCCTGACGATGCGCCGGTCCGAAGCCGGTCCGAAGCCGGTCCGAAGCCGGTCCGACGCCGGTCCGACGCCGGTCCGACGCCGGTCCGACGCCGGTCCGACGGCGTTCCGGGCTTGACGGCTCCGTGGCTTCGTGGCTCCGGAGCACCCCACCCGGCGGGGGCCTGCCGTGGGCTCTGCTCCGCCACACGACCGGGCGGAGGTCCCTGCGTACCCAGGCCGTACCCCCATCCGACCGGCGGCACGGCCCCAACTACCCGCTGTCGTACTCCCCCCGTACGCTACGGCCCATGAGCGAAGAGGCCCCCTCCGTACGGGTGATCGACGGCCGCTTCACGCTGGTGGAGCGGCTCGGCAGCGGTGGCATGGGCATGGTCTGGCGGGCCCGCGACGAGGCGCTCCACCGTGATGTCGCGCTCAAGGAAGTGCGGCCCCCGGACCCGGCGCTCGCGGAGTACGACCCCGAAGGGGCCCGCACGTTGCGCGCCCGGGTGCTGCGCGAGGCCCGCGCCCTGGCCCGGGTCGACCATCCCAACGTGGTCACCGTCCACCACATCGTCGACCCCGGTGAGGAGGGCTACCCGTGGATCGTGATGGAGCTGGTGGCCGGCTCCTCCCTGCACGAACGGCTCGCCGCCGGTCCCATGGAGCCGGCCGAGGCCGCGGTGCTGGGGCGCGGCATCCTCTCCGCCCTCCGTGCCGCCCACGCCTCCGGCATCCAGCACCGCGACGTCAAACCCGCCAACGTGCTCCTGCGCACCGACGGCCGTCCCGTCCTCACCGACTTCGGCATCGCCGCGATCCGGGAGTCGACGAGCCTCACCGCCACCGGCGCCCTCATCGGCTCGCCCGACTACATAGCCCCCGAGCGCATCCGGGGCACCGAGGGCGATCCGTCCTCCGACCTCTGGTCGCTCGGCATGATGCTGTACGTCGCCGTCGAGGGCCACCACCCGCTGCGCCGGGCCACCACCCTGGCCACGCTGGCCGCCGTGCTCGACGAGGAGATCCCGCCGCCGGTCCGGGCCGGGACCCTCACCCCGGTGCTGAGCGCGCTCCTCACCAGGGGCATCCCGGCCCGCCCGGACGCCGAAGCCCTCGACCGCCTGCTGGCCGAGGCCGCGACGGGCACCGGCGGGAGCACGGCCCCGACGCCCACGGAGCCCGTACGGGAACGGCCCGGATCCGCGCACCCCGGATCCCCGCTCCCCGGCCCCGTACACGCCACGCCCACGCAGACGGCCGCTGTGTCGCCGCCCGGACCGAGGCCCACGCCGGCACCCACGCACGACCGGATGCCACCGAAACCAGCCTCGCCCGGCGAGCCGGAGGACCGCGTCCCCACGGGCTACGACTCCCCGCAGGTCGTCACCGGCGGCGCTTCCCCCACCCCGGAAGAGGACCAGAAGCGCACGCTGCGCCGCGTCCGGATGGTCAGCGCCGCCTCGTCCGCCGTCTCGGCCGTGGTGATCGCGGGCGTCATCCTCTGGATGGCCGACCCGTTCTCCTCCTCCGGCGGCTCCGAAGGCGACGGCCGCCCCCGCGACAGTGCGAGCGCACCCCCGGCCTCCGTTCCGACGCCGGACCCGGTCGCCGACGCGTCCGACGCGTCCGACGCGTCCGACGAGCCCGAGGACTCCGACGAGTCCGGCGGCTCCGAGGACTTCGACGACTCCGGCGGTTCCGGCGGCTCCGGCGAGAAGGACGTACCGGAGACCGTGAACCTGCTGACCCCGGACGGGGCACGGGCGGCGATCAAGGCGCTGAAGCCGCTCATGGGCGGTACGAAGGTCACCGACTTCAGCATCTTCGACGAGCACGTCTCGGCCGAGGCGCCGCTGAAGTCCAACGCCGCCCTGTACGACCGCTTCAGCTACCGCGACGGCCGGGCGGAGAACGCCGAGATGGGCGGCACGCTGATGTCGGCGGACACGACGGTCGACCTGAACTCCGTCGACTGGGACGCGCTGCCCGCCCTGTTGAGAACGGCGGAGAAGACGCTCAACATCCCGGAACCGGAGATCCGTTATGTGATCGTGGACCCCTCCTCGCCCTTCCACGACGACCGCCCGGTGCTGCGCGTCTACGTCTCCGACGCACACGGGGGCGCCCACCTCACCGCGCACCTGGACGGACGGGTCATCGAGAAGAACCCGCGCCCCCAGGGCTGAGCACCGGCTCGACCAGGTCCGGGAGCCGAGGCCCGCCCGGCCCGAACGGATTCCGCTCGATGCCGTACGGGCAACTGGTGTACGGGTAGCCCGGCCGGACCGTCGCCCCGAGGGTCGGTCGACGTCGTGCGTGCGTCGCCGAACTCCTCGTCCTTGAACTGGCCGACCCCGCAGGCGTACACCCCGTCCCCGATGCCCTTGTCCGCATCGGCGGGCAGCGCCTTCACGCCCTCGGCGGGAACCTCGGACGCGGTGGTGCCGAGGCTGCGCAGCACCTCGGTGGCCGCACACGGATCGGCCCCCTTCAACGCCGTGACCCGGTACTTGATCTGCTCACCGATCGCGGGCCGCACCTGCTGCGCGGAGGTGGAGTCGGGGAACGTACGCAACAGCTCGCCCAGCTCCGAGCCACCGCCGCCCGTCCCGCCCAGGCGCGACACACCGCACCCGTACAAGGACGCGGCGAGCGGTTCGTCGGGCGATGCGGAAAGCCCTGCCCAGCAGCTTCGCGTCCACCGGGTCCGGCAGCGTCCACAGATAGGTCAACGGCTCGACGGCGTCGCAGTGCCGCTGCTCGGCATGTGGGGCGGAGACGGCGTCGTCATACGTCTCCAGGCGGCCGGGGGCCAACTTCGCGGCCCGGGAGCCGGGATGGTCCTCGTCGAGTGCCCCTTCGTACTCGCCCTTCGCCGAGCCGAACGGCTGCCGCGAGGCCGCCGTGACCCGCTCGCCCCGACCGCCGGCCGGTCCAGCAGCATCTGCTCCGGAGCCGTACACCACCGCCCCGCCCGCTGGCGCGGCCGGCAGCAACACCCCCACAACGACCGCCGACACGGGCGGCCGCGCTTCGCCCAGCGCCGAACGCCGGGCGATCCGGGCCCCGTCGGCGGCGGTGGCGAGCACCGACACGAGTGGAAATCTATGGAACCTTGCTCACAGGGGGAGGAGTTACGGACGGTTCGATGGTCGACCGGACGTACATTCGCGTGGTGCCGGGTTCGAGCTCGTGGGCGAATAGGTCGACGCAGCGCTGAAGGTACATGCCTTCCGGGGTCGTGAGGCCGTCCGGGCAGAGACTGATCTTCCGTAGACCCTGGACGAGAGTCTCCGGCTCGGGCAGGCCGAGATGGCCGAAGGCAGCCGCAGGGCGGTAGGCCTTCTCCTCTGGATGAGAGTTCCCGATCATCTCGGTGCCGCGCTGGATGAGCCGGCCGGTGTACCGCTCCGCTTCTTCGCTCGGGAGGATGAAGGAGAGCAGACCGGTGTCGTAGCGCTGCCCGGTTTTGTAGCCCGCCCGGCGGTCCGATGCCTCCTCCGGAATGCGGATACCGAGCTGACCGCTCATCCAGGCGGGCGTGACTCCGTCCTCCCAGCAGCAGGTCCTCTCCTGGTCCGACAGGTCCGACGACACGTCATCGGCGACGCAGGACACCACGCCGATCGTGGTGGCGACGCAGGCGAGGAGCACCAGGACGACGACAGCCGCGACCGGCATACGGCGGCAAGGCGTGGGCTGCACGTCGGCAGCGGTCTCACGGGAGGTGTCCATCGTTGATCCTCTATCGTGCTTCCTGCTGCTCACGACCCGGATCCGTCCGGTCGCCCTCGCGCCCGGGCTCGTCCGGCTGCGGCACAGGGCCGTGGTTCGGGGCGGGTCCGCCCAGATCGTAGTGCTTGACGGTGCTGCTGCCCGCCATGTCGAACTCCTGGGCGACGCCCGTGGTATGGAGGCGTGCCATCTGACCGTCCGGAATACTCATGCCGCTACCCCAGGGGAGGTCGATGGTCACCCCCTTGCTCTCATCCCAGTTGTAGCGGTCCCAGGCGTTGGTCTGATAGTCGAGACCGACTTTGGGCTGCCCGTTCTCGTCCGGCACGACGGTGACCACCCCGGTCACATTCGACCGGGTGGACCCGACTGCGTAGAACCAGTTCTTGTCGACGTCCGGAGTGAAACTGAAGTCCCGGTTACCGGTCTCCACTGGCATGGCGACGGGCTGCCCGCCGTTGCGTCTGAACTCCGCGAGAGCCTCATCGCGCCAAGCAGCCTGATGTTCCTTGATGCCATCCTCGATGTGAGCATGGAAGCCGGGCACGTCCGACATCATCTTGTCGACGGGCAACTCCATGTCCGTCCCGCTGTTGCCGAGGTAGTGAGCCATATGTCGCGCGGCGTCGTTGTCGCCTTTCCAGTCGGCAGCCTCGGCGATCAGGTTCATCTTCTCCCGGGTCCTGCGCTCCTCGGCCCCCGGCTCTTCGGCACCGTGGGGGCCGGAGCCCCGGTCGGGGGCTGCTTGCTTGACGGACGGAGAGAGTAGCCCGGCAGCGAGAAGGTCGCCCTTGTGCCCGGCCCACAGCTCCGCACGAGCCTGGGGGCTTGGGGACGACCAGAGCCGCCGAAGCTCTGCGCGCTGCGCGGTGTTCGCGTCGCCCGCGAGCGAGGCGAGCTTGGTGGCGCGGGGCAGCTGCTCCTCGTCGAGCGAGGTGTACGTCGCATGGCCCGCGTTGTGAGGGTCGCCGCCGTGACTCCTCTTCAGGGCCCTCGTAACGGCCGCGTCGATCTCCGCCGCGTGCGCCACCAGACCCGTAAGGGTGTCGGCGTACCACTGCATCAGGTCCTTGGTTCGCTGGGAGGTGCCTTCCACGCCACAGATGGCCTCCATGACCTTCACGGTGCCGTTCGGTCCGTCCGTGACCACCAGCCCGGGATCCGGGCCTGCTTGCCGGGTCGGATTGCCCTTGCGGGCTTCGGCGGAGAGCTCCCTGGCCCGTTTCTGCACGTGCGCCAGTTCGGCGTGGGCATCCTGGAGGACAGCCGCAATGCTCTGGGCCTCCATCTGGAGATCCGCGACCTCCTTGGCTGTCTTGCGGACGAAGTCCTTGGTGACGGTGGCGTTGAGCCCGGCCCAGTCGGCCCCGTCGGACAGAGGCAGGAGACCGCCGTAGACTCGGTCCTCAGCTTCTTCAGGCCGACTGCTGTTGCTGTCCAGTCATCGGCTGCCGAGACCAGCTTGCCCAGGTCGACTTCGACGAGATCCGTGTATGAGAACGTCCCCATGATTCCTCGCTCCTCCGGCTCAATTCACATACTTGAGAAGGTCTGACACCGGCACGGCGGAGCCGTCTCGTCCTCGGAGAGTGGCGGCGATCGCTACCTCGTCGTTGGCGTGGGCCTTCTTCGAGTAGTCCAAGTGGTTGGAGATGTGTGCGCACATCTGTAGGACGGTCTTCACCTGAGAAGTCCAGACTTCGAGGGCGGTATACAGCTCTCCCCCCGCGCTGAAGTTACGGCGTTGCAACTCCGCCGCGGCCCGGGCAGTGGTCCCCGCACCGGCCTTGTCTGCGTCGGCTCCTGCGAGGTCCGCACGCTTCCGCAGCTCGCCGTGTACACGGAAAGCTTCATTGCCTACCGCGCCCAGGTCGTCCTGGTGCACCACCAGGCCTGCAGGCGTCCCCGCCGCTGAACCGTCGGTTTGAGCTCCAGTCGTGTTGAGCCTCATCCGCGCGGACTGCCGGTCCTGCGCGTCGGCTTTGAGCGCTGCCCACTCGTCGTCGAACGTTGTCATGAGTACCCCTCGATCGATGCCAACATTTCACCCTCACGCTGCAGTTGCGACGCGTGTGGGCCGCGGAGAGGGCGTAGCCGTAGTCCTCATTGGTGCCCGAGCCCGTGGCAGCGGTCTGCTCCGCTCGGACGTGCAGCTGTATCCCCTGGGTCAGGCCGCATTCGATCCCGATGGAGGACCGTCGTCCGTCGGCAGGGATGCCGCACGGCCGGCGTCGCGGTCGGCCTGCCGTGGCAGACATCGGCTCGCCGTGCCGTGCCAGGTGACCACCAATTCGTCTCGCGCCCGGGTGCCGCTACGAAGAGCAGGGAACGGGCTCGCTGTTCCTCCTGGCGGTATCGGTCGGGACTGATCAGACGGAAGGCCTCGCAGCGCGGCGACGGCCCGCATCGCCGTAGCGGGCGAGGAGAGGCACCGGCAGTGCAACCGGAGTGGGGGTGGCGGCCGAAGGGGCCTGCGTATCGGCCGGAGAAGCGGTGGGGGTAAACGGGCGCCCCGAAGACCGCGGTCTCCTGCGGTCGAGTGCCCGGTTCCGGACCGGACACCGGTCGATCGGGCATTGCCACCACAATGGCGCTGACCTCACTCTGGTCGACGAGCTCCACGCCGCCCGAGACCGCGTTGATCTCCACCGTCAGCCGGGCGAGTTCGTCCCGCGCCGCCGGTCCGCCCCGG
The DNA here is from genome assembly GCF_043202835.1 of Streptomyces sp. NPDC048142. Taxonomy (NCBI): domain Bacteria; kingdom Bacillati; phylum Actinomycetota; class Actinomycetes; order Kitasatosporales; family Streptomycetaceae; genus Streptomyces; species Streptomyces sp. NPDC048142. Next base: position 147,322 of record NZ_JBIDBC010000007.1, on the reverse strand, counting down.
ACGGCCAGCAGACTGAAGCGGTTCTCCTCGGTTTCGAGAAGCAGCCCCATGCGACTGCCGTCGAGTGCCGTGAGGAAAAGGCGCCCGTTTCCGCCCGCCTCGCGCAGGAAGGTGAGCCGCAGCGCCCGGTTGGACCGATCTGCCCGCAACCGGCGGACGAAGTCGCCCACCGTGTTCTTCGTGGTCGCATCGAGGCGTCGGCTGTCCTCGTCGGCCTGCGGCGTGACCGCGATCTGCGTCCTGACACCGCTACTCATCGCCGGTCCCCTCCCCTCTCCGGATGCGTATCACTGCCGTTCGTCAAGCAGGGCGACGAGCTCCTCCCCTTCCCAGGCGTCCGGGGCCCGGACCTGCCACCCGGCCGCCACGCACTCGGCCATATAGGAATCATCGGCCACGTCCTCATCCAGGACCACTGTCAACTTCCTGTCGGGCCAGGCAAGTTCGAATGTCCGGGAGGCGCCGGCGGCATCCCAGCTGGGACGCCTTCGGAGGCGAAGTCCGGGTTCTCCGCCGCACGCTTTACCAACTGCTTCTGGACAAGCGACCTCAGCGAGAACTTCCAGGCCCGCGACGCGACGAACCCGGCCCGGTGGGCCGCGTCCTGCACGGAGTCGTTGTAGATCAGCGTCTTGCGCCGGTCGTTGCCTTCGGCGTCCTCCTTGGGCAGCTCCCCGCCGGTGAACAACTGGGTGACGGCCACCGAAGCGAGCGGGGCCACACCGGCACCGAGAAAGCGGATGCCTTCCGCCTGCCCGCAGGTCGGGCAGCGGTCCTGCTTCGCGTACTCGTCACGGTCGGCGTCGGCGCCGAGCAGCGCGGGTACCCGCGCGCTGGCCACCGTACGCATGGTGTCGATCTCCTGCGCGAACCGTGCCCTCGCCTCCTCCTCGGAGTGCTCGGACCTGTCCGCAGCTTCGACGGTCTGGTCACCTTGACCGCCGCTAGGGCAGCTCGGCCGACTCCCTGGACTCGGCCAGGTGGTAGCCCATCTCCAGTTCGGGGCCGAGGGTCTCCAGCGGGAGCCTGCGTCCGAGATGCGAGCGGCCCATCCCGCCCTGCCCGGGCACGGCGAGCAGTTCGAACGGACCCAGTATCACAGGGTCCTTCTCTTCGTTCAGCTCGTACACGGCTCGTTCCCCACCTCTGTCGAACCCGGTCGTGTCGTCGGCGGTGCGTGCGGCCCTGGAGGACCGGGTGTACGGGAGGCCGCGTTCGGCCGACAGCGCACAGCTCCCGGCCAGTCTAGGACGGGAGAGACCCTTCTCCGTCGGGGCCGGAGCAGGCCAGAGGGTTCGGCGGCCGGATCGGACCAGGTGCTGGCCGAGAACCGACCTGTGGGCCTTTCGCATCGGCTGGAGCTACCGGCCGGAAGGCGGGCAGTGCCACTAGCATGTTCCCCTGTGACGCAGGGGAGCGTCTTCGATGCGGGGGTGAGGCATGGCGCTCGACGGGCCCAGCCTGGGCAAGATGTTGGACGATGTCGCTGTCGGCAGGATCCAGCTTCCCGACTTCCAGCGGCAGTGGAAGTGGGACGACGACCGGATCAGCGCTCTGCTGGCGACCGTGACGCTCGACTACCCGCTGGGTGTCGCGATGACGTTGGAGACGGGCGGTGAAGCCCAGTTCAAGGCGCGCCCGTTGCACGGCACCGAGGTGGGCCCGCAGGTTGTCCCGGAACAGCTGTTGCTCGACGGTCAGCAGCGGCTGACGTCCTTGTTCCAGGCGCTCAAGTCGGAGCGTCCGGTGGAGACGACGGGCGCCCGGAACAAACCGCTCAAGCGCTGGTACTACATCGACATCGCAAAAGCCGTGGACGACAGCGCGGACCGGGACGAGGCGATCCTCTCCGTCCCCGAGGACCGTGTTGTGCGGGGTGCGTTGGGCCGGGCCGCTCCACGTGACCTCACCACACGGGAGAAGGAGTGCGCCAGTGGCCTCTTTCCACTGAACCTGATCTTCGAGCCGGAGCAGACCGGGAAGTGGCAACGGGTCTATGTCAGTGGTGCCGAAGACCGCTGGGATCTGTGGTCGGCCTTCCAGGCCAAGGTGATCGACACCGTCAAGGGATTCAAGGTGCCGCTGATCCGGCTGCCCAAAGAAACCCGCAAGGAAGCGGTGTGCTCGGTATTCGAGCGGGTGAACACCGGCGGCGTCGTCCTCAACGTCTTCGAGTTGCTCACGGCGACCTATGCCGGTGACACACCGTATGCGGAGAGCAACGGGGGCGAGGACTTCAGCCTCATCGAGGACTGGCGGGCCATCAAGGGCAAGCTGTGCTCGGAGCACCAGGTCTTCGGGACGACGGACAAGGAAGGCGGGCAGGAGACCGGGCTCAGCAGCCTGGACTTCCTGCAGGCCATCGCACTGGTTCGTACACATCAGCGCAAGCGGGCGTTTCTGGCGGAGCACCCGGGGGCGACGAACGCGCCGGCCGTGAGCTGTAAGCGCCGCGACCTGCTGCACCTGCCGCTCACCGACTACACCCGGATCGCGCCGAAGGCCGCTGAAGCCCTGTCTTGGGTCGGCCGGTTCCTCGGGGCACAGCATGTCTTCCGTGAGCGCGACCTGCCGTACGGCTCCCAGATCGTGCCACTCACGGCGATTGGTGTCCTCCTCGGGAGCCTCGTGGAGGACCGGGACGTTCAGGACAAGCTCGCGCGCTGGTATTGGTGCGGCGTGCTCGGCGAGCTCTACGGAGGCGTCACGGACACCCGTTTCGTCCGGGACGTCGAGCAGGTGGTCGGTTGGATCAAGGAGGGCGGTCCGGAGCCCGACACCATCACGGAGGCGACGTTCCAGGAGCAGCGCCTGCATCGGCTCACTTCGCGTAACAGTGCTGCGTACAAGGGCGTGCACGCTCTGCTCCTCAAGGAGGGGGTGATCGACTGGTTCTTCCACGAGGAGCCGATCAACGAGCAGTTCCTGATCGGGCAGAACGTGGACATCCGGCAGGTCTTCCCCAAAGCCTGGTTCGAGCAGAACGGAGCGGACGGCACACGGATGAGCAGCATCGTCAACAAGACTCCGCTGTCCTACAGGGCGCTGCAGGCGATGGGATCCAGCCTGCCGTCGGCGTACCTGTCCTCCCTCGAACGGCATACCGGCAGCCCGGGTGACTGGTTCGACGACATTGTCGGTACGCACCTCATCGACGCCAAGACGCTGCGAGCCGACGACTTCGAGGCCTTCTACCGAAACCGGACGACCAGGCTTCTGGAGCTCGTGGAACGGGAGATGGGCAAGGTCGCGGTGCGAGAAGGGGTGGACGATGCCCACGCCGGATGACGCCATGGTCAAGAGCCTGGAAGGCGAGACCCTTTCGGTCCGGGATCTGCTGTCCCGATGGGGCTTCCGGATCCGTGACCACGCCTCCGTGCCGCAGATCCGACTCGATCTGACCAACGCCGGGCTGACCACGGTGCCGGACTTTGCGGCCGGCCCGCAGGACGATGAGGTCGAAGTCGTACCGATCGCCCTCAAGCGCGACGCCGGTGTCGGTCCGGACGATGGCGATGGCGGTGCTGAGAAGGACCAGGCGGACGCCCCCGAAGAAGCCGTCGGCAAGTTCCCGCAGACGGCGATGCGGGTACACGACCTGCGGTGTGCCGGCAGGGTCACATCGATCACGCCCGACGAGACTCTGTCCGTCGCGATGGGCAGGATGGCGGAGTTCGGGTACTCACAGCTGCCCGTGATCGATGCTTCGGGGACTCTCCATGGGGTGGTCACCTGGGCATCGATCGCCCACATTCACGCGACCGGACGCAGGATGTGTCTAGCCAGCGCGATCAGCAGCGAGTACGAGACCGTCAATGCCTCGGCGCATTTGCTGCCAGTTCTGCCGACCATCCGTGCACACGAGTTCGTCCTCGTCCGGGCCGCAGATGGGCGGGTGACCGGCATTGTCACTTCCGCCGACCTCGCCGGCGAGTTCGGCACGGTAGCCCGTCCCTTCTTCACCTTGGGCGAGATCGAGCGGAGGCTGCGGCGGTGCCTGGGGCGCGTCTACGACGATTCCGACGTCCAGAAGGTGCACAAGAGGAGGAAGTCCGTCGACGAGTTGATGTTCGGCGAGTACATCCGCCTTCTGGACGACGAAGAACGCTGGGCCAAGCTCGGCTGGCCTCTTGTCGACAGGGACCATTTCATCGGGCTGCTCGGCAGAGTGAAGAATGTCCGCAACACGGTCATGCACTTCAACGCCCCGGCGCTCAGGCCTGAACAGCTCGACCTGCTCGACAGTTTTGTCTCCATGCTGCGCCTCTACGACCCTGACTACAGAGCCACTTCCGCTGCCTGAGGGCCGCACGGCGCTGCAGTGAAAGCAGGAAGCCGGATGGGCCACACCGGTACCGGTGTACAGATCACGCACACCGCGTCCCGCGTCTTTCACATGTTCTCCGCGCTCCGAACCGCCCCCTGTGGCAGCGTGGACCAACTGATGACCCGGGTGTCCGGGCACCCGCGTAGGGGGCCTTCATGCGACTTCGTACCGCTTCGGCCTCAGCCGCACTCGTCCGGTGCGCCACGGCGGGCACAGCGGCCTGTTCGTCCCCGCCGGACGCCGCGGACGCCACCCGGCAAGCGTCAGACAGGCCCGCCCGAGTTGAACGGGCCGAGCGCGGCCGGTCCCGCGAAGTGCGTGACCTCCGCTGCTGAGATTCCGGCGGACTGCGCCCTCGATCTCACATTCGCCCGACTTCACGGAGGGGGAGCGGGCTGCCGAGGCGCCCACCCTGCCGTGAGCATTCTGCTCATGAACGGGTGAGCAGACCGCGACAGGAGGGCCGGCACACGATCGTGTGCCCGCCCTCCTCCGCCGCGCTTCGCTCCGCCTTCAGGGGCTCCGCCTGCAAGTGTGGATGACTGCGGACGTGCGAATCGTCGAGGGCGTCGCGCCGGCACCGGGGACCGAAGTCTCCTTCCCGATGGACGAGGCGGAAACGACCGCAGCTGCGGACATGCTGGCATTCGCCAAGGCCGCTCAGCCGTCGAGCACGGCCTGGGCGCGACCGCCGCCTACGACTCCGACGGTTGCTTCCAGCACAACGGCGACATCGTCCGGGCCGGTGACACGAAGAAGGACGGCATGTACCCGGCGGTCGGGGTCCACACCGACTACGGCCGCGCCGAGGAGGCCTGCGTCAACAAGCTCGGCGTGAATACCTGGGCAACCTGCAACAAGGACTGCTGCGAGAACGGGAACGTGCGCCTCCACGCCCTGCGCACGACGGCGACACCGGGCAAGTGCTACCAGCCCGAGCCTGGTCCGGCTGGATCCCGGTCGACGGCAAGTACTGACCCGAAACCGAGACCGCTGCTACCCGGCGGAAGAAGGCGGGGACCGGCCTGGGCACGCCGGACGGCTTCACCTCGTACGTCACCGACCTCCGCGGTGCCCAGAAGAGCAAGCGGAACCTGATGCAACTGATGGACGAGAACGGCCTGTGATCGCAGGAGGGCGTTCCGCCAGGTGCCCCGACGGACCCCGGCGCGGTGGCGGCCCGGGAGGCCCGGCTGCCCGCGCCGGTCGGCAGGCCACCGCGGGGCAGGCTACCCGCGCCGTGCCGCTCAGCGGGCGCGCAGCCGTCGTACGTTCCGGTGCCCGCGCGAGCAGCCGACACCGGTCTGGACGCGATCGGGCCTTTCCTCGTACGGGGTCAGGCCTGGGCTGCCGCCCGGGTCGTGCGGTCCTCTGCTTTCGGACGCTCCGTCCTGGTCACGGCCGACAGCACCCGGCCCGGGACGGGTGACCGGGACCGTACCTCAGGAGCCCCGCTGTCCACGAGGGGCGGGGGAGTGAGCGCCGGGCGGCCTGGCTGCGCGGGACGTCGTCCGGGCGATGGCCAGGGAGAGGAAACGACAGGACGATCAGCACGCAGCCCACCGCGATGTCGTTGACGCGGGCGGCGTCGGCCGCGTCGGTGTCGCCGTAGCTCACCACGAACGGTGCGACGATCAGCCACACCCCGCCCGCGAGGACGAGCACGAGGACGGTGATCGGCTCGTTCCGCAGGCCGCGCGCCGGCTTCCCGGGCGGAGGGTCGGCCTCGGGTGGCGTGGAAGGTCCACCGGGCATGACGGTCTTCTCTCGGCGCGCGGTACGCGACCGGTACCGGTACAGCAGGTGTCGTCCCCAGGGTTCCCGTGCGACCGGTTCCCGACAGTGCTCCGGGCCGCCCCGTGGCCCCGGGCGGCCCGGGGCGGGGGCCCTGCTCTCCGGGTCACTCCCCGGGCGAGGGCGGCGTGAGCCCCGGGTTGTCGGTGACGTCCTCGTCGACGTAGGTGGGCAGCTGCGCGTGCATCTGGAGAGCGACCTCACCCGCACGTTCGAAGCGCAGGGTCACCCATGCGTAGTCGCCGCCCCGCATCTCCTCCTTCAGCCCCCGCAGCAGCAGATGCGGCCGGTCCTCCTCCAGCGCCACCAGCTTCTCGGGCGGCACCTCCACCGGTCCCCGCTCGTCGCCGTCCCCGGTGACGACGCCGACCGATCGCGCGATCGTCGTCTCAGCGCCGAGCAACCGGTCCGCGGCCGGCCCTTCGTTGTAGAGCCACACGTACAGCGGTACGTCGTCACCGATCTCCCACGGACCGTTCGGCGGCTCGGAGATGTGGGCGTAACGCATCAGCATGTTTCCGACCCGGGCGTTCGCGCCTGGCGCGTTGTACTCACCTTCCTGCGTACCGCAACCGGCCAGCACGGTGGCGGCGAGACAGTAACCGACCAGGGCGTATGCCGTCCGGCGCAAGGAACGGCCGAGCCGTGGAAAGCTGTTCATGGAGGGTCCCCAACTTCGTCGTGCTCCTACGGGTCCACCCGCGGGTAGGCCCGGGGACGGCCTCTTCCGCCGACGGGTTGCGCCGGATGGCGGGCCGAAGCACCACGACGGATACCGGCCCGACCGGACGAGCGACGCGGGCATCGGTCCGATCGGCCCACCCGGAGAAGAGCTGCTCCCGACCACTCCTCCGGCCTTTGAAGCCGACGATCCGCGACGCGGGAGGGTCGTTCATCCAGAACCGTGCGGCCGGTACGTACGGTGGGCGCGTGCCACTGCTCCCGGAGCCCGTTCGCCGGCTCGCCGCCTGGTGTGCCGTCATTCTCCTGGTCACCGGGGTCGGTTACGTCGGGATCCAGGTGTGCGTCGCGCTGCGTTTGGCCGTCGTCCCCGTGCTGCTCGCCCTGCTCGGCACCGCGCTGCTCCTGCCCCTGTACCGATGGCTGGTCAAGGCGAGGGTCAACCGGTCCGTCGCCGCCGGTCTCACGTGTACCGCCGTCCTCGCCCTGGTCGGCGGTTCCGTGTCCGCGGTCACGGTCGCGCTGGTCGGCACCTGGGACCAGATCGTCGCCTCTCTGCGCAGGGCGGTGCGTGGCCTGGCCGATCAGTTCGGGGCGGACGGCACCTCGCTGGACGACCTCTTCGACAACGCCCGGGACATACTGGACAGTTACGGAGGGACGGCCGCCTCCGGTGTCGTGACCGGCATCAACCTCCTCTTCCAGGTCCTCGGTGTGGCGGTGCTCACGCTGTTGCTCGTCTTCTTCTTCCTGCGGGACTCCCACCGGGCCGTCGGCGCACTGCGCTCCCTCTCCCCGCGCCACAGGGCCGACACCGTCGAAGCGGTGGCACGGCGGGCGTTCGAGGGCGTGGAAGGGTTCATGCGCGGCACCACGATGGTCGCGGTCATCGACGCCGTCTGCATCACCGCGGGTCTGCTGATCCTGCGCGTGCCGGGTGCCCTCGGGCTGGGCGCGATCGTCTTCATCGGCGCCTACGTCCCCTACATCGGCGCCCTTCTCTCCGGAACCGCGGCCGTTCTCGTCGCGCTCGCCGACCGGGGGTTCGTCGTCGCACTGTGGGTGCTCGCGGTGGTGCTCGTGGTGCAGGCGCTCGAAGGCAACATCCTCCAGCCGGTCATCCAGAGCCGGACCGTACGGATCCACCCGGCGCTGGTCCTGGTGGCCCTCACCGCGGGCGCGTCCGTCGCCGGAATCATCGGAGTGCTGCTCGCGGTGCCGGCCACCGCCGCCGCTTTCGGCGGAGTCCACGAACTGCGCGCGCGTTACGGCCCGTCCACGAACCGGTCTTCCTTGTGACGGCTCGCAGCGGCAGTTCCGGGGCTGCGCCGGCGGGACATCCGCCTGCTCATGCAACAGGCCCTCCGATCTGGCGTTATGCCTGATCAGAGGGCCTGTGTGGCACCTAAACCAAGGTGCCCCCGGCAGGATTCGAACCTGCGCACCCGGCTCCGGAGGCCGATGCTCTATCCCCTGAGCTACGGGGGCGTATCGCTGTGCTGCTCTGCGACGGGTGAAACACTACCAGCTCCCACGGGGTGTCCGTGAACAGGTATTCCGTCGTGCCTCCGCGCCTCTTCCTCCCGGTCGGGCCGCCCGTGGAAGCCGTGGCCACCCGTCCGGGGCGGAAGTGGACAAAACCCGGACGCCGCTCCTCCGGCCGACCTACTCTCGAAGGGTGTCAGGGGCGTACGGCCGCGTGCTTGTTGTCGACGACAACAAGGTCATCCGGCAGCTGATCAGGGTCAATCTCGAGCTGGAGGGCTTCGAGGTCGTGACCGCGGCCGATGGTGTCGAGTGCCTGGACCTGGTCGAGCGGGTCCGCCCCGACGCGATCACCCTCGATGTCGTGATGCCCCGGCTGGACGGCCTGGAGACCGCCACCCGCCTGCGCGCCGACTCCCGGACCCGCGGCCTTCCCATCGCCGTCATCAGCGCCTGTACGCCCTACGAGGTCGACGCGGGCGTGGCGGCCGGGGTCGACGCGTTCCTGGCGAAGCCGTTCGAGCCGAGCGAGCTGGTGCGGATCATGCGCCGGCTGGTGACCGGGGAGGAAGCGCCCGCGGTGGACGGGCGGCACGGCGCCGGACGGGCGGGAAGCGCCACCGGCTGACCGGGACGGCGAACCGAACCGGGTCCGGACGGCCGGGGCGGCGACAGGTTCTGGTCCGGGTCCGGCTGTCCGGAGCGGTGACAGGTTCCGGTCCGGGTCCGGCTGTCCCGAGCGGCGACAGATTCCGGTCCGGGGCCTGCTGTCCGGAGCCAGCGGGTCCGGGGTCGGCCGACCGGGGCCGTCAGCCAGGGCCCGCTGTCGGGGTGGCGACACCGGTCCGGCTGACCGGATGGCGAAACCGGGTCGCGAAGTGCCCCCCTCTCTCACCTACGCTTGACCCGTGACCCCCGCCGACCTCTCCCGGACCGTGCTGCACGCCGTGCGCCGCGCGGTCGACGAGGATGCGTTGCGCGTACCCGTGCCCGCGCGCGTGCGGGTGGAGAGGACACGGCCCGGCGGCAGCGGTGACTACGCCTGCGCCGTCGCGCTCCAGCTCGCCGGGCCCGCCGCGCTGCCCGCCCTGGAGGTCGCGCGCATCCTGCGGGAACGCGTCGCCGCCGAGCCCGGTGTCGGGCGGGTCGAGATCACCGGACCGGGGTTCCTGAGCTTCACCCTCGACGCCCCGGCCGATGGCGACCGGGCCGTGCTCGACGCCGTACGGGAACAGGGACTCGCGTACGGACACGGGGACGCGCTCCGGGACCAGGTCCTCCAGTTCCACCACGCGCGGGAGGTGCGCGCCGCCGTCACCGCCCATGCCGTGCGCCGGCTCGTCATCTCCCAGGGCGCCCGGGTCCGGATCAGCTGCGAGGAGGCGTCCGACCCGGACTGGGCCCGCCTCGGCGTCGTCGTCGACGCGCACGGGACGCCCCCCGTACCGCTCACCGGGATCCGGCCCGTCCCCGCCGGGGCCGCCGCGGGAGAGCTGCTGGAGCGGCTCGGGCCCGACGCGGCCCGCTGGGGGCTCCTGCGGCCGGCCGGGCACGACCGCGCCGCCCTCGGCCCCGAACTGCTCGTCCAGGGCGAGGCCAACCCGCTCTTCCGGGTCCGGTACGCCCACGCCAGGGCCCGCGCCCTCACCCGCGGGGCCGCCCTCCTCGGCTTCACCGCCGAGCACGCCCCGTACGCCGAACCCGCCGAGCACGCCCCGTACGGGCAGGTCCACGCCGAGTCCGCCCCGCACGCCGCGTGCAGCGAACGACCCGGCCCGTACGGCGAAGGCCTCGCCCCGTACGCCGAACCCGCCAGGCACGCCGAGGGCCCCGCCCTCTACGACAGCGCCGCCCGCCCCCTCCTCGACCTCATCGCCGACCACCCCGGCGTCCTGCTCGCCGGGGCCCGTCACCGCGCGCCCGACCGGGTCGCCCGGCAGCTGGAAGCCGTCGCGCACGCGTTCTTCGACTTCCACGACTCCTGCCCGCCCCTGCCCGCCGGTGACGAGAAACCCTCGGCCGCCCACCGTGCCCGGCTGGCTCTCGCCGAAGCCGCCGGGACGGTGCTGGCAGGCGGCCTGTCCCTGCTCGGTATCCGTGCGCCCGAACACCTCTGACGCGATCAGAAGAGACCTGAAAGAACCATCACGATGAGCCGCTCCGCACACCCCGCAGGACCCCGTCACGCCGACGTCTTCACCGAGGGGCACTACTCCGCTCCCGCCGCCGACCTCAACGTCCTCGACGAGAAGGTCTGGGCCCGTACCGTCTCCCGGGACGCCGACGGCGCCCTCACCGTCGGCGGGATCGCCGTCGCCCGGCTCGCGGAGGAGTTCGGCACCCCCGCCTACTTCCTCGACGAGAGCGACTTCCGGGCCCGCTGCCGGGCCTGGGCGGACGCCTTCGGGCCGGACGCCGACGTCTTCTACGCGGGGAAGGCCTTCCTCTCCCGCGCGATCGTCCGCTGGCTCACCGAAGAAGGACTCAACCTCGACGTCTGCTCCGGCGGTGAGCTGACCACCGCCCTCGACGCGGGCATGCCCGCCGAGCGCATCGCCTTCCACGGCAACAACAAGACCGTCGCCGAGATCGAGCGGGCCGTCGAGGCGGGCGTCGGGCGGATCGTGCTCGACTCCTTCCAGGAGATCGTCCGCGTCGCGCACATCGCCCAGCGGCACGGCGTCCGCCAGCGGGTACAGATCCGTGTCACCGTCGGCGTCGAGGCCCACACCCACGAGTTCATCGCCACCGCGCACGAGGACCAGAAGTTCGGCATCGCGCTCGCCGACGGGCAGGCCGCCGAAGCCGTGCGCCGCGCGCTCGCCCTCGACGGGCTCGAACTCATCGGCGTCCACTCGCACATCGGATCGCAGATCTTCGACATGGCCGGCTTCGAGGTCTCCGCCCGGCGGGTGGTGCAGCTGCTCGCCGAGATCCGCGACGAGCACGGCATCGAACTGCCCGAGATCGACCTCGGCGGCGGCCTCGGTATCGCGTACACCTCCGAGGACGATCCCCGCGAGCCGCACGAGATCGCCAAGGCGCTCAGCGACATCGTCACCCGTGAGTGCGAGTCGGCGAAGCTGCGCACTCCCCGGATCTCCGTCGAGCCGGGGCGCGCCATCGTCGGACCGACCGCGTTCACGCTGTACGAGGTCGGCACCATCAAGCCCCTGGAGGGGCTGCGGACGTACGTCAGCGTCGACGGCGGCATGTCGGACAACATCCGCACCGCGCTGTACGACGCCGAATACAGCGTCGCGCTCGTCTCCCGCACCTCGGACGCCGAGCCCATGCTCGTGCGGGTCGTCGGCAAGCACTGCGAGAGCGGTGACATCGTGGTCAAGGACGCGTTCCTGCCCGCCGACCTGGCCCCCGGCGATCTGATCGCCGTCCCCGCCACCGGCGCGTACTGCCGTTCCATGGCGAGCAACTACAACCACGCACTGCGCCCGCCGGTCGTCGCGGTCCGCGACGGAGAGGCCCGCGTCATCGTCCGGCGCGAGACGGAGGAAGATCTCCTGCGCCTCGATGTCGGCTGATGAAATAGTCATCTCAGGATCCGGACGGGGGTCAGAAACTCCCGTCCGGTGAGTGAGACTGGTCCACACATGAGTATGACCCTCCGGCGATTGGGGGGTGGGAGAAGGAGCCCCGCGACGCCGCTCCCCAATCGCCGGAGGGACTAGGTATGAGAAACGAGGTCGGATGATGCGTACGCGTCCGCTGAAGGTGGCGCTGCTGGGCTGTGGAGTGGTCGGCTCAGAGGTGGCGCGCATCATGACGACGCACGCCGACGACCTCGCGGCGCGCATCGGCGCGCCCGTCGAGCTCGCCGGTGTGGCCGTCCGCCGGCCCTCGAAGGTGCGTGAGGGCATCGACCCCGCACTGATCACCACCGACGCGACCGCGCTCATGCGGCGCGGCGACATCGACGTCGTCATCGAGGTCATCGGGGGCATCGAGCCGGCCCGCGCACTCATCACCACCGCCTTCGAGAACGGCGCGAGCGTCGTCTCCGCGAACAAGGCGCTGCTCGCCGAGGACGGCGCCGCCCTGCACGCCGCCGCCGAGAAGTACGGCCGCGATCTGTACTACGAGGCAGCCGTCGCCGGAGCCATCCCGCTGGTGCGGCCGCTGCGCGAGTCGCTCGCCGGCGACAAGGTCAACCGGGTGCTCGGCATCGTCAACGGCACGACCAACTTCATCCTCGACAAGATGGACACCAGCGGCGCCGGCTACTCCGAGGCGCTCGACGAGGCCACCGCCCTCGGGTACGCCGAGGCCGACCCGACCGCCGACGTCGAGGGCTTCGACGCCGCCGCGAAGGCCGCGATCCTCGCCGGGATCGCCTTCCACACCCGGGTGAAGATCGGCGACGTGCACCGCGAGGGCATCACCGAGGTCGCCGCCGCCGACATCGCCTCCGCCCGCCGGATGGGCTGCACGGTCAAGCTGCTGGCCATCTGCGAGCGCGCCGCCGACGGGGCCTCCGTCACCGCCCGCGTACATCCCGCGATGATCCCGCTCAGCCACCCGCTGGCCTCGGTCCGCGAGGCGTACAACGCGGTCTTCATCGAGGCCGACGCCGCGGGCCAGCTCATGTTCTACGGTCCCGGCGCCGGCGGCTCGCCGACCGCGTCCGCGGTCCTCGGCGACCTCGTCGCGGTCTGCCGCAACAAACTGGGCGAGGCCACCGGCCCCGGTGAGTCCGCCTACACCCGCCTGCCGGTCAGCCCCATGGGCGAGGTCGTCACGCGCTACCACATCAGCCTCGACGTGGCCGACAAGCCGGGCGTCCTCGCCCAGGTGGCGACGGTCTTCGCCGAGCAGGGCGTATCCATCGATACCGTCCGCCAGCAGGGAAAGGACGGCGAGGCGTCCCTCGTCGTCGTCACCCACCGCGCGCCCGACGCCGCCCTCTCCGGGACCGTCGAAGCGCTGCGCAAGCTCGACACCGTGCGCGGTGTCGCCAGCATCATGCGTGTTGAAGGGGAGTAAGGACCCATGACCAGCAAGGGCACCCACCAGTGGCGCGGCATCATCGAGGAGTACCGGGACCGCCTTCCGGTCACAGCTACGACGCCGGTCGTCACGCTTCGTGAGGGCGGTACGCCGCTCGTTCCGGCGCAGGTCCTCTCCGAGCGCACGGGCTGCGAGGTGCACCTCAAGGTCGAGGGCGCCAACCCCACCGGTTCGTTCAAGGACCGCGGCATGACCATGGCCATCACCCGGGCCAAGGAGGAGGGGGCGAAGGCCGTCATCTGCGCCTCCACCGGCAACACCTCGGCCTCCGCCGCGGCGTACGCGGTGCGTGCGGGAATGGTCTGCGCCGTCCTCGTACCGCAGGGCAAGATCGCGCTCGGCAAGATGGGCCAGGCGCTCGTGCACGGCGCCAAGATCCTTCAGGTCGACGGAAATTTCGACGACTGCCTGACCCTGGCCCGCTCGCTCTCGGACAACTACCCGGTGGCGCTGGTCAATTCGGTCAATCCGGTCCGTATCGAGGGACAGAAGACCGCCGCGTTCGAGATCGTCGACGCGCTCGGCGACGCCCCCGACATCCACGTCCTGCCGGTCGGCAACGCGGGCAACATCACCGCGTACTGGAAGGGGTACACCGAGTACGCCGGCGACGGCGTCTCGACCCGCTCCCCGCGCATGTGGGGCTTCCAGGCCTCCGGCTCCGCGCCCATCGTGCGCGGCGAGGTCGTCAAGGACCCGTCCACCATCGCCACCGCGATCCGTATCGGCAACCCGGCCTCCTGGAACTACGCGCTCGCCGCACGCGACGAGTCGGGCGGCTTCATCGACGAGGTGACGGACCGACAGATCCTGTCCGCGTACCGGCTGTTGGCCTCCCGGGAGGGCGTCTTCGTGGAGCCCGCGTCGGCCGCGTCCGTCGCCGGCCTGCTCAAGGCCGCCGAGGAGGGCAAGGTCGACCCCGGCCAGCGCATCGTCTGCACGGTCACCGGCAACGGCCTCAAGGACCCCGACTGGGCCGTCGCGGGCGCCCCGCAGCCGGTCACCGTACCGGTCGACGCGGCCGCCGCCGCCGAGAAGCTCGGACTCGTCTGACCGGGCCCCCGGGCCGGCCGGCGGCGTCGCCCGCCGCGGCCGGCCCGGGGCAACCGCGACAACCCGCCTCAACCGGCCCTTTTCCGGGGCGGAGAGCGCATGGGAGGCGGGCGACACGCATCGTGCGCCTCCTGTGCGCCCTATGTCGCCACAGAACCTACCTTCGATAAGCTGTATCCCATCCGCCCGGCATCCGCCCGCCGGACCGCCACGCCTGCGGTCCCCGTCGTGGCCGCCGGGCAGGCCGCCGGATTCCCGCACCGCTTCGGAGCCCTCCGCACAGCCGCGACCCCCACCGCCATGACCCCCACCGTTCGCAGCAGCCCACCGCCCCGCCTTCACGTCCCGCCGCCGCAGAGCCACCAGCACTGCATCCCCGCCGCCTTACAAGGAGTGGTCCGCCCGATGGCCGGTCCCGCGTTCCGAGCCGCCGCCGTCAGGGTGCGCGTCCCCGCAACCAGCGCCAACCTGGGACCGGGTTTCGACGCCCTGGGCCTCTCGCTGGGGCTGTACGACGACGTGGTCGTCCGGGTCGCCGACTCCGGGCTGCACATCGACATCGCAGGTGAGGGCGGCGAGACGCTGCCCCGCGACGAGAGCCACCTGCTCGTGCGCTCCCTGCGCACCGCGTTCGACCTGCTCGGCGGGCAGCCCCGCGGGCTGGAGATCGTCTGCGCCAACCGCATCCCGCACGGCCGCGGCCTCGGCTCCTCCTCGGCCGCCATCTGCGCCGGAATCGTCGCCGCCCGCGCCGTGACGACCGGCGGCGACGCCCGCTTCGACGACGCGGCCCTGCTGGAGCTGGCGACCGAGATCGAGGGGCACCCCGACAATGTCGCGGCCTGTCTGCTCGGCGGATTCACGCTCGCCTGGATGGACGGCGGCGCGGCTCGGGCGATCAGGATGGACCCCGCCGGTTCCGTCGTACCGGTGGTCTTCGTACCCGGGCGCCCGGTGCTCACCGAGACGGCGCGCGGCCTGCTCCCGCGCACCGTCCCGCACGTCGACGCGGCCCTCAACGCCGGCCGGGCGGCCCTGCTCGTCGAGGCCCTGACCCGTCGCCCCGAGCTGCTGCTCGCCGCCACCGAGGACCGGATCCACCAGGAATACCGGGGCCCCGCCATGCCTCAGAGCGTGGAACTGGTCAACCGTCTGCGCGCCGACGGGGTGCCCGCGGTCATCTCCGGTGCGGGGCCCACGGTCCTCGCGCTGACGGAGGAGAGCTCGGCCGACAAGGTCGCCCGACTGGCGGGGGAGGGCTGGGCGGCGAACCGGCTGGCCCTGGACGCGACGGGCGCCAGTGTGCTGCCGCTGGCCGCGTAACCGCATGTGATTACCGGTGAGCGAGAGGGGGAATATTTGTTGGAGCCGGTAGTGTTAACCTCAAGTCTGCAACCGACGTCTTTGAGGCGCGTTGCTTTGTGTCCCCCTCCGGGACCACCATTCTTCCGGGAGCCTCCCCAACTGCCTGAGCAGCCTGCCTGAGCAGTTTCGAGCACGCTCCGGAACCGGCACGACACCCCTCGCTCGTCCAGGAGTGGGCCGAGCAGGGGGATCTCGCGCCGGACCCCGCACGTTCATCTCTCCGCCGTACCCGGCGGACCACCGCCCCGGCAAGGTCCGCGATCCAGCAAGATCAACAGACCGCAGTCGGACAGCACAACCGGTCGCCGAGCCAGAAGGCCGACGTCCGCTCCAGGGAAGGACCCTTCGTGAGCGACACCACCGATCTGATGGGCGTGACTGCCGACAAGAACGTCGACAGCGCCGCGCCCGCCGAAGGTGCTGCCACTGGCACCACCGCACGGCGCCGCCGCTCCGGCACCGGCCTCGAGGGCATGGTCCTGGCCGAGCTGCAGCAGGTCGCGTCCGGCCTCGGCATCAGGGGCACCGCGCGGATGCGCAAGAGCCAGCTGATCGAGGTCATCAAGGAGGCGCAGGCGGGCGGCGGATCCGCCGCCCCCAAGACCTCCACCAAGGCCGCAGAGGCCCCCGCCGAGGCGGAGAGCAAGCCGAAGCGCCGCGCGACCTCCAAGGCGCGCACCGGGGACGAGGGCGCCGCTGCCGCCGCCGAGAAGGAATCGGCCCAGCAGCAGATCGACATCCCCGGCCAGCCGGCCAGCGACGACCAGCCCGCGGGCGAGCGTCGTCGCCGCCGTGCGACCGCGCAGGCGGGCAGCCCCGACGCCAGGACCGAGGCGAAGACCGAGGTCAAGGCCAAGGCGGAGCCCCAGGCCGAGCAGAAGACCGAGGAGCGGGCCGAGCCGAAGGGCGACGCCAAGGCCGAGGCCGCCGCCGACACGGCCGAGGGCCGTCGAGGCGACCGCCGGGACCGCGGTGAGCGGGGCGAGCGCGGTGAGCGCCGCGAGCGTCAGCGCGACCGCCGCGGCAAGGGCGACGACCAGGGCCAGCAGGGCGGCGGCGGGCAGCGCCCGCAGCGCCAGGGGCAGGGCCAAGGCCAGGGCCAGGGCCAGGGCCAGCAGAATCGTGACAACGGTCCGCAGGACGACTTCGACGACGAGGCGGGCGGCCGTCGCGGCCGTCGCGGCCGCTACCGCGACCGCCGTGGCCGTCGCGGGCGCGACGACTTCGCGAGCGACGTGCAGGTGGCCGACGACGACGTCCTGATCCCCGTCGCGGGCATCCTGGACATCCTCGACAACTACGCGTTCATCCGGACCTCCGGCTACCTGCCGGGCCCGAACGACGTGTACGTCTCGCTCGCCCAGGTCCGCAAGAACGGCCTGCGCAAGGGTGACCACGTCACCGGCGCGGTGCGTCAGCCCAAGGACGGCGAGCGGCGCGAGAAGTTCAACGCGCTGGTCCGCCTCGACTCGGTCAACGGCATGGCCCCCGAGTCCGGCCGCGGCCGCCCCGAGTTCCAGAAGCTGACCCCGCTCTACCCGCAGGACCGGCTCCGTCTGGAGACCGACTCCAACATCCTGACGACGCGGATCATCGACCTGGTGGCCCCGATCGGCAAGGGCCAGCGCGGGCTCATCGTGGCCCCGCCGAAGACCGGCAAGACCATGATCCTGCAGGCCATCGCCAACGCGATCACGGTCAACAGCCCCGAGTGCCACCTGATGGTCGTCCTGGTCGACGAGCGTCCGGAAGAGGTCACCGACATGCAGCGGTCGGTGAAGGGCGAGGTCATCTCCTCGACCTTCGACCGTCCCGCCGAGGACCACACCACCGTCGCCGAGCTGGCCATCGAGCGCGCCAAGCGCCTCGTCGAGCTGGGTCACGACGTGGTCGTCCTGCTCGACTCGATCACCCGCCTGGGCCGCGCGTACAACCTCGCGGCGCCGGCCTCCGGCCGCATCCTCTCCGGTGGTGTCGACTCGACCGCGCTGTACCCCCCGAAGCGCTTCTTCGGCGCCGCGCGCAACATCGAGGACGGCGGCTCGCTGACCATCCTGGCCACCGCGCTCGTCGAGACCGGCTCGCGCATGGACGAGGTGATCTTCGAGGAGTTCAAGGGCACCGGCAACATGGAGCTCAAGCTCGACCGGAAGCTCTCGGACAAGCGCATCTTCCCGGCGGTGGACGTCGACGCGTCCTCCACCCGTAAGGAAGAGATCCTGCTCGGCACCGACGAACTGGCGGTCGTCTGGAAACTGCGCCGGGTGCTGCACGCGCTCGACCAGCAGCAGGCGATCGAACTCCTCCTGGACCGGATGAAGAAGACCCAGTCCAACGCGGAGTTCCTGCTCCAGATCCAGAAGACGACGCCGGGCAGCGGAAACGGCAACGACTGACGTTCTTCCGGCAGTTGAGCACGAAGGCCTCCGTCACTCCGGTGACGGAGGCCTTCGTGCGTCCGCCGGTCCGGCCCGAGACCTTTGCCACACGGCGGGCCGTCCGACGGCGCTCCGGCCGGTGCCGGCAGCGGCCGGGAAACCGCAGGTGGACGCCGGATCACCGGCCGCCGCCGGCCCGCGCACCGCACCTGCCGTCCGAACCGGGAGCACAGGCCCCCGTGCAACCCTTCTTGCTGCTTCGACGTCTGATCAAGAGATGACAAACCCTCCCGGAACCATCACGCCGGGGGCGAGGAGCAGCGGAGCGCCAGGACCGAGGGAGACGCGTGAGCGAGCAGAGCAGGAGTACCGGCCGCATACGCGGCACCGGCAGCCGGCGGCGGAAGCCGTCGCGCCGGCACCGCGCCAAGATCGTCGCCGCCTGGACGGCGGCGGGCGTCGTGGTCGTCGGCGGGGCCGGACTCGGATACGCGTACACGGTGCTCGACGGCAACCTCTCCAGCGTCGACATCGACGCCAAGCTCGGCGCCGACCGTCCCGACGACGTGGACGACGGTTCGCAGGACATCCTGGTGCTGGGCTCCGACTCACGCTCCGGCGACAACGGGGAGTACGGCGCCGACGAGGGCGGGGCCCGCTCGGACACGGCGATGGTCGTGCACGTCGACAAGGGCCACAAGTCCGCGAGCGTCGTCTCGATACCGCGCGACACCCTCATCGAACGCCCCGCCTGTACGAGCGACACGACGGGCGACCCGGTCCCGGCCCAGCACCGGGCGATGTTCAACACCGCCTACGAGGTCGGCGGGCCCGCCTGCGCGGTGAAGACCGTCGAGTCGATGTCCGGCATCCGCATGGACCACTACCTGGAAGTCGACTTCACCGGTTTCAAGGAGCTCATCGACGAGCTCGGCGGCGTCGAGATCACCACGAGGACCGGGATCGACGACGCCAAGAGCCATCTGGACCTGGAGCCGGGCACCCACACCCTGAACGGCGAGCAGTCCCTCGGCCTCGTCCGTACCCGCAAGAGCGTCGGCGACGGCAGCGACCTCGGGCGGATCCAGCTCCAGCAGGCGTTCATCAAGGCGCTGATGGAGCAGGCGAAGAGCGTCGGGGTGTTCTCCAGCCCCAAGAAGCTGTTCGGCCTCGCGGACGCCGCCACCAAGGCCGTCACCACCGATTCCGGGCTGAGCTCGGTCAAGAAGCTCACCGGCTTCGCGGGCGGCCTCAAGGGGCTGAACGCGAAGAACGTCCACATGGTGACCCTGCCCGTGGAGTACGACCGGGTGGACCCGAACCGGGTCCTGCCGCAGGAGGAGGCCGGCCGGCAGGTCTGGGCCGCCCTCAGGAACGACCGGCCGATCCCCGCCTCCGCCACCGAGAAGTCGGCCGGCGACAAGGGCGAGGCCGCGCAGGTCGTCGAATAGCCCCGGCCGGCGCACGGACCGGGCGGGCCGTCACCCTCCGTGCGCGGGGCGTCGGGGAATACCTGCGCTCCGCCCCCGGTTTTGGGAGATACGGCCGGTCCTGGCAGACTGGTACGTCGGCCCCGGTTCACGGCCGCGCAATCCGCGCGGACGACCCGGCGCCCTCCCGAAACTAGGAGACACCTTGAAGCGCGACATCCACCCCGAGTACGTCGAGACGCAGGTCAGCTGCACCTGCGGTGCGTCGTTCACCACCCGGAGCACCATCGACAGCGGCGCCATCCGCGCCGACGTCTGCTCCGAGTGCCACCCGTTCTACACGGGCAAGCAGAAGATCCTCGACACCGGCGGCCGCGTGGCCCGCTTCGAGGCCCGCTTCGGCAAGGCTGCCGGCTCCGCCAGCAAGTAGCGAGCCACTGCGCCGGTTCTCGGCGCCCTCTTCCCGGGGGCGTCGGAACCGGCGTTTTTCCGGTCGGGTGTCCCAGGGAACCCCTCCCCGGGACACCCCGCCGGGCAGTACGCCCTCCAGCAGGCCCGCAGACGCAAAACCAACCAGGAGCCCCCGAATGTTCGAGGCGGTCGAGGAACTGATCGGCGAACACGCCGGTCTCGAAGAGCAGCTCGCCGACCCGTCGGTCCACGCCGACCAGGCCAACGCGCGCAAGCTGAACAAGCGCTACGCGGAGCTGACCCCGATCGTCTCCACGTACCGGACCTGGAAGCAGACCGGCGAGGACATCGAGACCGCCCGCGAGTACGCGGCGGACGACCCCGACTTCGCCGCCGAGGTCAAGGACCTGGAGAAGCAGCGCGAAGAGCTCACCGAGAAGCTCCGCCTCCTCCTCGTCCCGCGCGACCCCAGCGACGACAAGGACGTGCTCCTGGAGATCAAGGCGGGCGCCGGCGGCGACGAGTCCGCCCTGTTCGCCGGTGACCTGCTGCGCATGTACCTGCGCTACGCGGAGCGCATCGGCTGGAAGACCGAGATCATCGACTCCACCGAGTCCGAGCTCGGCGGCTACAAGGACGTCCAGGTCGCCGTGAAGACCAAGGGCGGCAACGGCGCCACCGAGCCCGGCCAGGGCGTCTGGGCCCGGATGAAGTACGAGGGCGGCGTGCACCGCGTGCAGCGCGTGCCCTCCACCGAGTCCCAGGGCCGCATCCACACCTCCGCCGCGGGCGTGCTCGTCACCCCCGAGGCCGAGGAGGTCGAGGTCGAGATCCACGCCAACGATCTCCGTATCGACGTCTACCGCTCCTCGGGCCCCGGCGGGCAGTCCGTCAACACGACCGACTCCGCCGTCCGTATCACGCACCTGCCCACCGGCGTCGTCGCCTCCTGCCAGAACGAGAAGAGCCAGCTCCAGAACAAGGAGCAGGCCATGCGCATCCTGCGCTCCCGGCTGCTGGCCGCCGCCCAGGAAGCCGCCGAGCAGGAAGCCTCCGACGTACGCCGCAGCCAGGTCCGTACCGTCGACCGCTCCGAGAAGATCCGGACGTACAACTTCCCGGAAAACCGCATCTCGGACCACCGGGTCGGCTTCAAGGCGTACAACTTGGACCAGGTCCTCGACGGGGAGCTCGACGCCGTCATCCAGGCATGCGTCGACGCCGACTCCGCCGCCAAGCTCGCCAACGCGTAAGCGACCCGCCCGCCCCGCACACCCGTAACCCGTACGGAGAACCGCGATGAACCTGCTGCTCGCCGAGGTGGCCCAGGCCACCCAGCGGCTGGCCGACGCCGGTGTCCCCTCACCGCGATTCGACGCCGAGGAACTCGCGGCCTTCGTCCACGGGGTGAAGCGGGGTGCGCTGCACACGGTGCCCGACACGGACTTCGACGCCCGGTACTGGGAGACGATCGCCCGCCGTGAGGCCCGCGAACCCCTCCAGCACATCACCGGCCGCGCCTTCTTCCGCTACCTGGAGCTCCAGGTCGGACCCGGTGTCTTCGTGCCCCGCCCGGAGACCGAGTCGGTCGTCGGCTGGGCCATAGACGCGGTGCGCGCGATGGACGTCGTCGAACCCGTCGTCGTCGACCTGTGCACCGGATCGGGCGCCATCGCGCTCGCCATGGCGCAGGAGGTCCCCCGCTCCCGGGTGCACGCCGTGGAGCTGTCCGAGGACGCTCTCAGGTGGACGCGGAAGAACGCCGAGGGGTCCAGGGTCACCGTCCACCGCGGAGATGCCCTCAGCGCCCTTCCCGAACTCGACGGCCAGGTCGACCTGGTGATCTCCAACCCGCCGTACATCCCGCTCACCGAGTGGGAGTACGTCGCCCCCGAGGCCCGCGACCACGACCCGGAGATGGCTCTGTTCTCCGGCGAGGACGGCCTCGACACCATCCGCGGCCTCGAACGCACCGCCCACCGCCTGCTGCGCCCCGGCGGCCTCGTCGTCATCGAGCACGCCGACACCCAGGGCGGCCAGGTGCCGTGGATCTTCACCGAGGAGCGGGGCTGGGCGGACGCCGCAGACCACCCCGACCTGAACAAGCGGCCCCGGTTCGCCACCGCTCGCAAGGCCATGCCGTGACCGGCCCCCGGCACCACCCGTACCCGTACCCGTACCCGCTCCAGGAGGCCGGCTGATGGCTCGGCGATACGACTGCAACGACGCCACCGACCGGACCACGGGCCTGCGCGAGGCCGCATCGGCCGTCCGCCGGGGCGAACTGGTCGTGCTGCCCACCGACACCGTGTACGGGATCGGTGCGGACGCCTTCACCTCGGAAGCCGTCGCGGACCTGCTGGACGCCAAGGGCCGGGGCCGCAACATGCCCACCCCCGTCCTCATCGGCTCGCCGAACACCCTGCACGGACTGGTCACCGACTTCTCGGAGGAGGCCTGGGAGCTCGTCGACGCCTTCTGGCCCGGCGCCCTCACCCTCGTCGCCCGGCACCAGCCCTCCCTCCAGTGGGACCTCGGCGACACCCGGGGCACCGTCGCCATCCGGATGCCGCTGCACCCGGTCGCCATCGAGCTGCTGACCGAGGTCGGCCCGATGGCCGTCTCCAGCGCCAACCTCACCGGACACCCCTCGCCGGAGGACTGCGACGCCGCCCAGGGCATGCTCGGCGACTCCGTCTCCGTCTACCTCGACGGCGGCCCGACGCCCGGCATCGTGCCGTCCTCGATCGTCGACGTCACCGGCGCCACCCCGGTCCTGCTGCGCGTCGGCGCCCTCTCCGCGGAGGAGCTGCGCAAGGTGGTCCCCGACCTCGAGGTGGCCAATTGACCGCCCCCGAGGGGCGTGGCATAGCAGGGCGGACCGACACCTTCCGCATCCTCCACGTCAGCACCGGCAACGTCTGCCGCTCGCCGATCACCGAGCGGCTGACCCGCCATGCCCTGGTGGACCGCCTCGACGACCCGCTCAGCGGCGGCCTGATCGTGGAGAGCGCCGGCACCTGGGGCCACGAAGGCGCGCCCATGGAGGCCAACGCCGAGGTCGTCCTCGCCGACTTCGGCGCGGACGCCACCGGCTTCGTCGGCCGCGAGCTGCTCGACGAGCACGTGATCCGCGCCGACCTGGTCCTCACCGCCACCCGCGACCACCGCGCCCAGGTCATCTCCATGGGCCACTCCGCGGGCCTGCGCACCTTCACGCTCAAGGAGTTCACCCGGCTGGTGCGGGCCATAGACCCGGCCACCCTGCCCGACCCGCGTGACGAGGGCGTCGTCGAGCGGGCCCGCGCCCTGGTGCGCGCCGCCGCCGCGCTGCGCGGCTGGCTGCTGGCCCCGACCGCCGAGGCGGACGAGGTCTACGACCCGTACGGCGCCCCCATCACCTTCTTCCGCTCCATCGGCGACGAGATCAACCAGGCGCTCGACCCCGTCGTCACCGCGCTCACCGGCGTACGCGCCCCGCACTGACCGGCGTACCCACGCCGTACCGGGCGCCGGTGCGCCGACCGGCGTACGGGACCGCGTGACAGCGGGCACAGCGCCCCGCCCCGGCCTACATTGGAGCTGACACCGGCACCCCTCGCCGGCGCACCCACCTCCAGGCCCGGAGCCGTCCCATGCCGGTCACCTCTCCCGCCGCACCCGCAGCCGTGTCGCCCGCGCCCGACGCCCTGCCCCAGGACTTCGGCGCCCTGCTCCGCCAGGACCCGGAGGTCGCCGGGGTCCTGCTCGCGGAGAGCGGCCGGCAGGCGAGCACCCTCCAGCTGATCGCCGCGGAGAACTTCCAGTCGCCCGCGGTCCTCGCCGCCCTCGGCTCCCCGCTCGCCAACAAGTACGCCGAGGGATACCCGGGCGCCCGCCACCACGGCGGCTGCGAGCACGCGGACGCCGCCGAACGCATCGCGGTGCGCCGGGCCACCGCCCTCTTCGGCGCCGAGCACGCCAACGTCCAGCCGCACTCCGGCTCCTCCGCCGTCCTCGCCGCGTACGCCGCGCTGCTGCGCCCCGGTGACACGGTGCTCGCGATGGGACTGCCGTACGGGGGGCACCTCACCCACGGTTCGCCGGGCAACTTCTCCGGCCGCTGGTTCGACTTCGCCGGCTACGGGGTGGACCCGGACACCGGGCTCATCGACTACACCCGGCTCCGCGCCCTGGCCCGCGCCCGCCGCCCCAAGGCCATCGTCTGCGGCTCGATCTCCTACCCCCGCCACCCCGACTACGAGCTGTTCCGGGAGATCGCCGACGAGGCCGGGGCGTATCTGATCGTCGACGCCGCCCACCCGATGGGGCTGATCGCCGGGGGAGCGGCGCCGAACCCGGTCCCGTACGCCGACGTGGTCTGCGCCACCACGCACAAGGTGCTGCGCGGCCCGCGCGGCGGGATGATCCTGTGCGGCGCTGAGCTGGCCGAGCGGATCGACCGGGCGGTGTTCCCGTTCACCCAGGGCGGCGCGCAGATGCACACGGTGGCGGCGAAGGCCGTCGCGTTCGGGGAGGCGGAGACACCGGCGTACACGCTCTACGCCCACCAGGTCGTCGCCCACGCCCGGGTGCTCGCCGCCGGCCTGGAGGCGGAGGGCTTCGAGATCACCACGGGCGGCACCGACACCCACATCGTCGTCGCGGACCCGGCCCCGCTCGGCGTCGACGGCCGCACCGCCCGGCTGCGGCTGGCGGCGGCCGGTCTGGTCCTGGACACCTGCGCCCTGCCGTACGGGGACGCCCGGGGCATCCGCCTGGGCACCGCCGCCGTCACCACCCAGGGGATGGACGACGGGGACATGGCCAGGATCGCGGCCCTGTTCGGAGCGGCCGTCCGGGAGCCGGGCGATGTGAGCCCGATCGCGGCGGAGGTCCGTGAACTGGCCGCCCGCAATCCGCCCTATCCGGGGTAGCGGACTCCGCCCCGTCCGGGGCACACGAACCCTGTGCAACCATCACCCGTACCGTGGAGTCCTTGTTGCAGAGACTAGGGTGTGGTTTTTGGATGGCCGGCGAGTTCTGTGGGGCAGCCTGTGCGTGATTACCTGCTGACGCTCTGTGTCACGGCAGCGGTGACTTATCTGCTGACCGGACCGGTGCGTAAGTTCGCCATCGCGGTCGGGGCGATGCCCGCGATCCGTGCGCGCGACGTCCACCGGGAGCCGACACCCCGGCTCGGTGGGATCGCCATGTTCGGCGGACTGTGTGCGGGACTGATCGTCGCCGACCACCTGCACAACCTGAAGGGCGTCTTCGAACTCTCCAACGAGCCGAGGGCGTTGCTCTCCGGCGCCGCCCTGATCTGGCTGATCGGCGTTCTCGACGACAAGTTCGAGATCGACGCCCTGATCAAGCTCGGCGGCCAGATGATCGCCGCCGCCGTCATGGTCATCCAGGGGCTCACGATCCTGTGGCTGCCGATCCCCGGCGTCGGCACGGTCGCCCTCACCCAGTGGCAGGGCACGCTGCTCACGGTGGCGCTGGTCGTCATCACGATCAACGCGGTCAACTTCGTCGACGGCCTGGACGGGCTCGCGGCGGGCATGGTGTGCATCGCGTCGGCGGCGTTCTTCCTGTACGCGTACCGCCTCTGGATGGGGTACGGGATCGAGGCGGCGGCCCCCGCGACGCTGTTCGCGGCGATCCTGATGGGCATGTGCCTCGGTTTTCTGCCGCACAACATGCACCCGGCGCGGATCTTCATGGGCGACTCCGGCTCGATGCTGATCGGCCTGGTGCTGGCGGCGGGCGCGATCTCGATCACCGGCCAGGTCGACCCGGACAACATGAAGATCTTCTTCGAGGGCAGCGAGCGCGGGGCGACCCATGCGATGTTCCCGGTCTTCATCCCGCTGGTGCTGCCGCTGACGATCATCGCGATCCCCGCCGCCGACCTGATCCTCGCTATCGTCCGGCGTACCTGGAACGGCCAGTCGCCGTTCGCCGCCGACCGGGGCCACCTGCACCACCGGCTGCTGGAGATCGGCCACTCGCACAGCCGGGCCGTGCTGATCATGTACTTCTGGTCGGCCATCATCGCCTTCGGCGCCGTCGCCTACTCGGTGCACTCGGCCTCGATGTGGATCGTCTTCACCATCATCGCGGCGAGCGCGGTGGGCCTGGTCCTGCTGCTGATGCCGCGCTTCACCCCGCGCGCCCCGCACTGGGCCAACCGCATGGTGCCGCCGCGCTACCGGCGCCGTGCGGCGGAGCGGGCGTCGTCGTCCCTCTCGCACGCGCACGAGGAGAAGCCGGCGCTCGTGGCCTCCGGGGCCCAACAGGGCTCGGCAGACGCTCGGATGGGCGAGGAGGACGCCGAACGGGCCCCTGTGGCGGTCGGGGTGTCCGGTGTCAACGGCGCTACCGCGATCGGCGCTCGTTCACGGTTCCCGGATCGCCGTTCCATCGACTCCTCGCGCTGACGATTCGGAACCCGTGGTGCATTACCAGACATTGCGCCGCCTTGTCGTGCACACACGCGCGGAGTAACTCTCATGTGTGACAGTTGGCACACTTTCCAGGTAAAGACCTCATCAAATAGTTTGTGATACCGTTCACGAGACCCGGTGACGGAGCCGAAGGACCTTAGTAGGACGGTCCATTGGCCCGAAGTTCCGCCTCGCGGACCGGGCCTACGCTCGTCCATGACGACGCCCCATTCCTCCTCTCAGACCAGTGGAGCTGCCGCCATGCAGTCCGACATGCGCGAACTACTGCGCATCGCCACCCCCACCGCCGCAGTGGGCGCCATCGCCACGCTTGTCGGCGGGCTGCTCGCCGGTGGCGAGGGGGCGATCGGTGCGGCGGTGGGCTGCGTGGTCGTGATCGTCTTCATGGCGCTCGGACTGCTGGCGCTCAACTGGGTCGGCAAGACCATGCCTCACCTGTTCCAGGGCATGGGGCTGATGATTTACTCGGCCCAGCTCGTGCTCCTGCTCATCTTCATCCTGAGCATCAGGAACACCTCTCTCTTCGATCTTCAGGTCTTCGCCCTCTCGCTGGTCGCGGCCGTGATCATATGGATCACCACGCAGGCCGTGCTGCACTCGCGGAGCAAGACCCTTTACGTCGACCCCGACGCGGACACCCGGAACCGTCCGGGCGGAGCTGGGGGAGACCGTGACGAGTAGGGCCGGAATAAAGTCGTGTTCGACGTGCTGCTATCGTCCGGTCTCGGTTGCGGTAGTGCGAGCGCGGGCAACAGGGCGGTCGCTTGATTCATCGCGAGGCTTCGGGCCCGGCCGCCGCCTCCTCACCGTAAGAAACCAGTCCGGTGCCGACCTGCGGCCACCCGCCGCTCCGACACAACGAGGTAGCCGCATCCATGCGCCATGCAGAAGGAGCTCTTGGTGACTGACGCCCAGACGCTCGCCTTCGAGACGAACTGCCACCTGTTCAAGGACTGCGGGTTCCATGCCCCCAGCGTGTGGTCGTTCATGTTCGAGCCGCTCTTCACCATTGGGCCTGTCGAGTTCAACAAGCCCATGCTGCTCGCGATCATCGGCACGTTCGCGATCCTGGCCTTCTTCTGGGCCGGATTCTCGAAGCCCAAGGTCGTTCCGGGCAAGCTGCAGATGGTCGCCGAGGCGCTGTACGACTTCGTCCACCGCGGCATCGCCCGTGAGGTCATCGGCAAGAAGGGCGAGCCCTTCGTTCCTCTGCTGGTCTCGCTGTTCTTCTTCGTCTGGATGCTGAACCTCTGGGCCATCATTCCGATCGCCCAGTTCCCGGTCAGCTCCGTCATCGCGTACCCCGTCGGCCTGGCCCTGGTGGTCTGGGTGACGTACATGACGGTGACGTTCCGGTCGAACGGATTCGTCGGAGGCATCCGTAACCTCTGCGTCCCGAGCGGTCTGCCCAAGCCGATCTACGTGCTGCTGACGCCGCTGGAGTTTATCTCCAACGTCTTCGTCCGGCCGTTCACGCTGGCGGTGCGACTCTTCGCGAACATGTTCGCGGGCCACATCCTGATCCTGATCTTCACGATCGCCACCTGGTACATGCTCGGCACCGTCCTCGGCACGGTCTACGCCGGAGCGTCGTTCATCATGACGCTGATCCTCACCGTGTTCGAGTTGTTCATCCAGGCCCTTCAGGCCTATGTGTTCACGGTGCTGACCGCCACGTACCTCTCCCAGGCGCTCGAAGAAGCCCACTGAGGACCCGATAGCCCCCCGGCTTCACCCCTCACCTCCCCAGACGCCCGGTGCGAAGACCATTTCCACCGGTCCCACCAAGAGAAGGAACCACAGACATGTCTGCTGCTTTCGAGACCCTCGCGGCCGTGAACGGCAACGTCGGCACCATCGGCTACGGCCTCGCCGCGATCGGCCCCGGTATCGGCATCGGCATCATCTTCGGTAACGGTGTGCAGGCCATCGCCCGCCAGCCCGAGGCTGCCGGCCTCATCCGCCAGAACATGCTGCTCGGCTTCGCCGTCGTCGAGGCCCTGGCCCTGATCGGCTTCGTCGTCCCGTTCATCGTCAAGTGACGTTGTGCCTGTAGCTCTATTCGACGAAAGGTCCACCATGATGTATCTGGCAGCCGAGAAGGCGCAGGACCCTCTCCTCCCGGTGTGGCCCGAGATCGTCATCGGCTTGATCTGCTTCGGCATCGTCTTCTTCGTCTTCTCGAAGAAGCTGCTTCCGGTGATCAACAAGACCCTGGAAGAGCGCCGCGAGGCGATCGAGGGTGGCATCGAGAAGGCCGAAGCGGCTCAGACCGAGGCCCAGAGCGTTCTTGAGCAGTACAAGGCTCAGCTCGCCGAGGCCCGCCACGAGGCCGCCCGTCTGCGCCAGGAGGCGCAGGAGCAGGGTGCCGTCATCATCCAGGAGATGAAGGCGGAAGGTCAGCGGCAGCGCGAAGAGATCATCGCCGCCGGCCACACCCAGATCGAGGCAGACCGCAAGGCCGCTGCCTCGGCGCTGCGTCAGGACGTGGGCAAGCTCGCCACCGACCTGGCCGGCAAGCTCGTCGGTGAGTCCCTCCAGGACCACGCCCGGCAGAGCGGCACCGTCGACCGTTTCCTCGACGAGCTCGAGGCGAAGGCCGAGGCTGCCCGATGAACGGCGCGAGCCGCGAAGCACTGGCTGCCGCACGCGAGCGTCTCGACGCGCTGACCGACAACACGTCGGTCGACGCGGCGAAGCTCGCCGAGGAGCTGGCATCGGTCACCGCGCTGCTTCACCGCGAGGTGTCCCTGCGCCGGGTCCTCACCGACCCGGCCCAGAGCGGCGAGAGCAAGGCCGAGCTGGCCGCGCGGCTGCTCGGCGGGCAGGTGGGCGGCGAGAGCCTCGACCTGGTCTCCGGACTGGTCCGGTCCCGCTGGTCGCAGTCGCGTGACCTGGTGGACTCGGTCGAGGAGCTGGCGAACACCGCAGACCTCACCGCGGCCCAGCGCGGCGGCAACCTCGACGACGTCGAGGACGAGCTGTTCCGGTTCGGCCGGATCGTCGGCTCCGACAAGGAGCTGCGCTCCGCGCTCACCAGCCGTACGGCCACGGCGTCCGCCAAGGGCGAGCTGCTGCGCAGCCTGCTCGGCGGCAAGGCACAGCCGGTCACCGAGCGGATCATCGTCCGCCTGGTCACCCAGCCCCGTGGACGTAGCCTGGAAGCAGGGCTGGACTCGCTGTCCAAGCTCGCCGCGGAGCGCCGGGACCGTATGGTCGCCGTCGTCACCTCGGCGGTGCCGCTCAGCGACCGGCAGAAGCAGCGCCTCGGCGACGCCCTGGCGAAGCTCTACGGCCGGCAGATGCACCTGAACCTGGACGTGGACCCCGCGGTCCTCGGCGGGATCTCGGTGCGCGTCGGTGACGAGATCATCAACGGCACCGTCGCGGAGCGCCTCGAAGAGGCGACCCGGCGCATGGCCGGCTGACCTCAGCGCAAAAGAACAAGCAAGACCAGCGGCCCGGTTGGGCCGTGCAGAAATTGCAGAAGATTCCTGGGGGTCGGCCCCCAGACCCCCTTAAGAAACTTCGGGCCCAACAAGGAGAGCAGGGAACCCAGATGGCGGAGCTCACGATCCGGCCGGAGGAGATCCGGGACGCACTGGATAACTTTGTCCAGTCGTACCAGCCGGACGCGGCCTCGCGCGAGGAGGTCGGTACGGTCAGCGTTGCCGGCGACGGCATCGCGAAGGTGGAGGGTCTTCCCTCCGCCATGGCGAACGAGCTGCTGAAGTTCGAGGACGGCACCCTCGGTCTCGCCCTCAACCTCGAGGAGCGCGAGATCGGTGCGATCGTCCTCGGCGAGTTCAGCGGTATCGAGGAGGGCCAGCCGGTGCAGCGCACCGGTGAGGTGCTCTCCGTCGGCGTCGGCGAGGGTTACCTCGGCCGCGTCGTCGACCCGCTCGGCAACCCGATCGACGGTCTCGGCGAGATCGAGACCGACAGCCGCCGCGCCCTCGAGCTGCAGGCCCCTGGCGTCATGGTCCGCAAGTCGGTGCACGAGCCGATGCAGACCGGCTACAAGGCCGTCGACGCCATGGTGCCGATCGGCCGCGGCCAGCGTCAGCTGATCATCGGCGACCGTCAGACGGGTAAGACCGCTCTGGCCGTCGACACGATCATCAACCAGCGCGACAACTGGCGCTCGGGCGACGTGAACAAGCAGGTCCGCTGCATCTACGTCGCCATCGGTCAGAAGGGTTCCACCATCGCCTCCGTGCGTGGTGCGCTCGAAGAGGCCGGTGCGCTGGAGTACACGACCATCGTCGCCGCCCCGGCGTCCGACCCGGCCGGCTTCAAGTACCTGGCGCCGTACACCGGTTCGGCCATCGGCCAGCACTGGATGTACGCCGGCAAGCACGTCCTGATCATCTTCGACGACCTCTCGAAGCAGGCCGACGCCTACCGCGCCGTGTCCCTGCTGCTGCGCCGCCCGCCGGGCCGCGAGGCCTACCCGGGTGACGTCTTCTACCTGCACTCGCGTCTGCTGGAGCGCTGCGCCAAGCTCTCCGACGAGATGGGCGCCGGTTCGATGACGGGCCTCCCGATCGTCGAGACCAAGGCGAACGACGTGTCGGCGTTCATTCCGACCAACGTCATCTCCATCACCGACGGCCAGTGCTTCCTGGAGTCCGACCTGTTCAACGCGGGTCAGCGTCCGGCGCTCAACGTCGGTATCTCGGTCTCCCGAGTCGGTGGCTCCGCCCAGCACAAGGCCATGAAGCAGGTCTCCGGCCGGCTTCGCGTGGACCTCGCCCAGTACCGTGAGCTGGAGGCGTTCGCCGCCTTCGGTTCCGACCTGGACGCGGCCTCGAAGGCCTCGCTGGAGCGCGGTAAGCGCATGGTCGAGCTGCTGAAGCAGCCGCAGTACGCCCCGTTCCCGATGGAGGAGCAGGTCGTCTCGGTCTGGGCCGGCACCACGGGCAAGATGGACGACGTCCCGGTCGAGGACATCCGCCGCTTCGAAGGCGAGCTGCTGGAGTACCTGCGCCGTGAGCGCAAGGACCTCCTGACCAGCATCGCCGAGGGCGGCAAGATGTCCGACGACACGCTGCAGTCGATCGCCGACGCGATCGCCGCCTTCAAGCAGCAGTTCGAGACCTCGGACGGCAAGCTCCTGGGCGAGGGCTGATCGATGGGCGCTCAGCTTCGCGTTTACAAGCGCCGCATCCAAGCCGTCACCGCGACCAAGAAGATCACCAAGGCGATGGAGATGATCGCCGCCTCGCGCATCGTCAAGGCACAGCGCAAGGTGGCGGCGTCCAAGCCGTACGCGACCGAGCTCACCCGTGCGGTGACCGCGGTGGCGACCGGCTCCAACGCCAAGCACCCGCTCACCACCGAGGTCGAGGCCCCGACCCGGGCCGCGGTCCTGCTCGTCACGAGCGACCGCGGTCTGGCCGGCGGCTACTCCTCCAACGCCATCAAGGCCGCGGAGCGACTGCGCGAGCGCCTTGCCTCCGAGGGCAAGGAGGTCGACACGTACATCGTCGGCCGCAAGGGTGTCGCGTACTACGGCTTCCGCGAGCGCAAGGTCGAGGACTCCTGGACCGGCTTCACCGACAACCCGGCGTACGCCGATGCCAAGAGCATCGCCGCCCCGTTGATCGCGGCCATCCAGAAGGACACGGCCGAGGGCGGCGTCGACGAGCTGCACATCGTCTTCACGGAATTCGTGTCGATGATGACGCAGAACGCGGTCGACGACCGGATGCTGCCGCTTTCGCTCGACGAGGTGGCGAAGGAGAGCACCCGCAAGGGTGAGATCCTTCCGCTGTTCGACTTCGAGCCGTCGGCCGAGGACGTCCTCGACGCCCTTCTGCCGCGCTACGTCGAGAGCCGCATCTACAACGCACTGCTGCAGGCGGCCGCTTCCGAGCACGCTGCCCGCCGCCGCGCGATGAAGTCGGCCACCGACAACGCCGGGGACCTCATCAAGAGCCTGTCCCGGCTTGCCAACGCGGCCCGACAGGCCGAAATCACCCAGGAAATCAGCGAGATCGTCGGCGGTGCCAGTGCTCTGGCCGACGCGACCGCGGGGAGTGACAAGTAATGACGACGACAGTTGAGACGGCCGCTGCCACGGGCCGCGTCGCCCGGGTCATCGGCCCGGTCGTCGACGTGGAGTTCCCCGTCGACGCGATGCCGGAGATCTACAACGCCCTCCACGTCGAGGTCGCGGACCCCGCCGAGGACGGCGCCCGCAAGACGCTGACCCTGGAAGTCGCCCAGCACCTGGGTGACGGCGTGGTCCGTGCGATCTCGATGCAGCCCACCGACGGCCTGGTCCGCCAGGCCCCGGTGACCAACACGGGCGAGGGCATCACCGTCCCCGTCGGTGACATCACCAAGGGCAAGGTGTTCAACACCCTCGGTCAGATCCTGAACGAGCCGGAGGCCGAGGCGCAGATCACCGAGCGCTGGCCGATCCACCGCAAGGCCCCGGCCTTCGACCAGCTCGAGTCGAAGACCGAGATGTTCGAGACCGGCCTGAAGGTCGTCGACCTGCTGACCCCGTACGTCAAGGGCGGCAAGATCGGTCTGTTCGGTGGTGCGGGCGTCGGCAAGACGGTCCTCATCCAGGAAATGATCATGCGTGTGGCGAAGCTGCACGACGGTGTGTCGGTGTTCGCCGGTGTCGGTGAGCGCACCCGTGAGGGCAACGACCTCATCGACGAGATGACCGAGTCGGGCGTTCTGGAGAAGACCGCGCTCGTCTTCGGCCAGATGGACGAGCCGCCGGGGACGCGTCTGCGCGTGGCCCTGTCCGCCCTGACCATGGCGGAGTACTTCCGCGATGTGCAGAAGCAGGACGTGCTGCTCTTCATCGACAACATCTTCCGCTTCACGCAGGCCGGCTCCGAGGTCTCCACGCTGCTCGGCCGCATGCCGTCCGCGGTGGGTTACCAGCCGACCCTGGCCGACGAGATGGGTGTGCTCCAGGAGCGCATCACCTCGACGCGTGGTCACTCGATCACCTCGATGCAGGCGATCTACGTCCCCGCGGACGACCTGACCGACCCGGCCCCGGCCACCACGTTCGCCCACCTCGACGCGACGACGGTTCTCTCCCGTCCGATCTCCGAGAAGGGCATCTACCCGGCCGTGGACCCGCTGGACTCCACGTCCCGCATCCTGGACCCCCGCTACATCTCGCAGGACCACTACGCCGCGGCCAGCCGCGTCAAGGGAATCCTGCAGAAGTACAAGGACCTCCAGGACATCATCGCGATCCTCGGTATCGACGAGCTGGGCGAGGAGGACAAGCTCGTTGTCCACCGTGCCCGTCGCGTCGAGCGCTTCCTGTCGCAGAACACCCACGCCGCCAAGCAGTTCACCGGCCTGGACGGTTCGGACGTCCCGCTCGACGAGTCGATCTCCGCGTTCAACGCGATCTGCGACGGGGACTACGACCACTTCCCCGAGCAGGCGTTCTTCATGTGCGGCGGCCTGGACGACCTCAAGGCCAAGGCCAAGGAGCTCGGCGTCTCCTGAGCCTCCGGCTCACCGAGGGGGGTGGGTGTGTCCCGCCCCCCTCACCACGCCCCGTAGAATTGACCCAACACCCGGCCGGGAGGCCGGGTGGTGACCCGAGGAGCCACCCTTGGCTGCTGAGCTGCATGTCGAGCTGGTCGCCGCGGACCGAAGTGTCTGGTCCGGCGAGGCCACCCTGGTCGTCGCGCGCACCACGTCCGGCGACATCGGCGTCATGCCCGGTCACCAGCCGCTTCTCGGTGTGCTGGAATCGGGCCCGGTGACGATCCGCACGAGTGAGGGCGGCACCGTCATCGCCGCCGTGCACGGTGGATTCATCTCGTTCGCGGACGACAAGCTGTCGCTGCTGGCCGAGATCGCCGAGCTGGCCGACGAGATCGATGTCGAGCGCGCCGAGCGGGCGCTGGAGCTCGCGAAGTCGGACGCGGACGCCGCTGCCCAGCGGCGCGCCGATGTACGACTGCGCGCTGTGGCGGTGCGCTAGCACCCCCACTGACAGATGTTTTTACTCAGCCGCGGCCCGCGCTGGAGCAATCCAGCCGTGTCGCGGCTGAGGCGATGCAGGTGCAATACGGTTTTCGGTATCCGTTACTCGACGATGCGAGGAGGTCGGTGGAGATGGTCCTCGCGTTGTGGGTGGGCGCGTCCGTCGTCGTGCTGGTCCTGTTGGGACTGTTCGTCTTCGGCCTGCGCAGGCGGCTGATCCAGCGGTCCGGAGGGACCTTCGACTGCAGCCTGCGCTGGGACGTGTCGGAGGAACCCGACACGCTCGGCAAAGGCTGGGTGTACGGGGTCGCCCGCTACAGCGGTGACCGCGTCGACTGGTTCCGGGTCTTCTCCTACGCTCCTCGCCCCCGCCGGGGCCTGGAGCGTTCTGCGATCGAGGTGATCGCCCGCCGGCTGCCGGAGGGCGAGGAGGAGCTCGCGCTGCTGTCCGACTCCGTCGTGCTCGGCTGTCTCCATCGCGGGACGCGCCTGGAGCTGGCGATGAGCGAGGACGCCCTGACCGGCTTCCTCGCCTGGCTGGAGGCGGCGCCGCCCGGCCAGCGGGTCAATGTGGCGTAGGGAGTGAGCCCCGCCGACTGGGGGAGGGCCAATGTCGCTCAGCAGTGAGCCGCGCCGGCTGGGGGCGCCCCCGGACGAGGTCCGGCGGAGGGTGAGCGCCGCGTAACCACGTACGTACCACGGTACGCACGTGGCGCGTACGCACGTACGCAGCGAAAAACCGGGGAGACGGGGGGCGGACCCGTCTCCCCGGTGCTTTTCCGGGGTGGTGCGGTGTTACTGCTGCGGCGTGGGGATTACTGGAGACCGCTGTCGATCGCGCTCACCAGTTCGCCGTTGGTGGTGTCACCGGAGAACTCCCAGAAGAACGCGCCTCCCAGGCCCTGGTTCTTCGCCCAGGTCATCTTCGAGCCGATGGTGGCCGGGGTGTCGTAGCTCCACCAGTTGGTGCCGCAGTGGGCGTACGCCGTGCCGGCGAACGTGCCGGTGGACGGGCAGCTGTTCTTGAGGACCTTGTAGTCCTCGATGCCCGACTCGTACGTGCCCGAGGCCGGGCCGGTCGCCGTGCCGCCGGGGGCGGACTGGGTGACGCCGGTCCAGCCGCGGCCGTAGAAGCCGATGCCGAGGAGCAGCTTCTTGGCCGGGACGCCCTGGGCCTTCAGCTTGGCGATGGCTTCGGCGGAGGTGAAGCCCTCCTGCGGGATGCCGGTGTACGGGTTCAGCGGCGAGTGCGGGGCCGTCGGGCCCTGCTTGGCCCAGGCGCCGAAGAAGTCGTACGTCATCACGTTGTACCAGTCCATGAACTGACCGGCACCGGCGTAGTCGGTGGCGTCGATCTTGCCGCCGGCCGAGGCGTCCGCGGTGATGGCGGCGGTGACCAGGTTGTCCGCGCCGAACTTCGCCCGCGTCGCGGAGGCGAGCTTCTTCAGTGCGTCCGGGCCGCTGGTGTCACAGGTCAGACCACAGGCGTTGGGGTACTCCCAGTCCAGGTCGATGCCGTCGAAGACATCGGCCCAGCGGGGGTCCTCGACCAGGTCGTAGCAGGACTGCGCGAAGGCGGCGGGGTTCTGCGCGGCCTCGGGGAAGCCGCCGGACCAGGTCCAGCCGCCGAACGACCAGAGGACCTTGATGTGCGGGTACTCGGCCTTCAGCTTGCGCAGCTGGTTGAAGTTGCCGCGCAGCGGCTGGTCCCAGGTGTCGGCGACGCCGTCGACGGACTGGGCGGCCGTGTACGCCTTGTCGTAGTCGGCGTACGAGTCACCGATCGTGCACTTGCCGTTCTGCACGTTGCCGAAGGCGTAGTTGATGTGCGTGATCTTCGCGGCCGAGCCGGACGTCACCAGGTTCTTCACGTGGTAGTTGCGCCCGTAGACGCCCCAGTTGGTGAAGTAGCCCATGTTGATCTTGTCGCCGCCGGGGCCGGGGTTCTGGTCGCCGCCGGTGGTGCGCACGGAGACGGAGGCGGAGACCGGGCCGGTCTGGCCGGCGGTGTCCCGGGCCTGCACGGCGTAGGAGTAGTCGGTGCCCGCGGTCAGACCGGTGTTGGTGTACGTCGTGCCGGCGACGGTGGCGACCTTCGCGCCGTCCCGCAGCACGTCGTAGTTCTTGACGCCGTTGTCGTCCGTCGCGGCGCTCCAGCTGAGCTTCACCGAGGTGTCGGTGACATCGCTGGTGGTGGGGGCGCCGGGAGCGGAGGGCGGGTTGTCGCCCGGCACGCTGCCGCCGTCACAGGAGGCGCCGTTCAGCTTGCAGCCCGTGGGGGAGCCGGAGCCGCTGCCGTTGAAACCGAAGCTGACGCTGGCACCGGGCGCCACGGTCCCGTTCCAGGAAAGGTTCTTGGCGGTCCAGTGGTTGCCGCTGCTGGTGACGGCGGCGTCCCAGGCGGAGCCGACCGAGGTGCCGGAGGGGAAGTCCCACTCGATGGTCCAGGAGGAGAGCGTGGTGGTGCCGGTGTTCTTCACCGTCCACTGGCCCTCGAAGCCGCTGCCCCAGTCCGACTTCTTGGTGTATGTGGCGGTGGCCGACGCGGCCGCTGAGGCGGGGGAGGCGAGCCCCACCATCGCGGCCAGCGGCACGACCAGCGCGGTCAGGCCCGCGACGACCTTGGATCTGCCGCTCCGGGCGGGGAGCCATCTGAATCTGGAACGGCGTTGGGGGGTCTCAGTGCTCAACGGTGCTCCTCGGGTGAGGTCCAGCAAACGGGGGTGATTCGTGGACTGCAACCCTGCGCCGCCCTGAGTACGTCGTGTGCTCCCGTACTCACCGCAGTGTGTGTCGGTGAGAGTAGGAAGGTCTGGACCAATCGTCAAGAGGTCCAGACCTTAGATGGGGGAATGAGACCCGGAAGCGGGTCAGATCCCCAACTCCTGCGCCAGGACGGCTGCCTGGACCCGGCTGCGCAGCTCCAGCTTGCCGAGCAGCCTGCTGACGTGGGTCTTCACCGTGGCTTCCGCCATCGACAGCCGCAGCGCGATCTCGGCGTTGGACAGGCCCTCGCCCAGACACCCCAGCACCTCGCGCTCCCGCCGGGTCAGTGCGTCCAGCACCGCCGGATCGGCCGCCTCCCTGGCGCGTACGGGCGTGGCTCCGGCGAACTCCGCGATTAGCCGGCGGGTCACGGCCGGGGCGATCAGGCCCTCGCCGCGCGCCACCGTCCGTACCGCCTCCAGCAGATCGCGGGCGTCGGTGTTCTTCAGCAGGAAGCCCGAGGCCCCGGCCCGCAGCGCCCCGAACACGTACGCGTCGAGGTCGAACGTGGTCAGGACGAGAACGTCCGCCAGCTCCTCCGCAACCACCTGCCGGGTCGCCGACACCCCGTCCAGCCGAGGCATCTGCACATCCATCAGGACGAGATCCGGGCGGAGTTCACGCGCCAGGCGCACCGCGGCCTCGCCGTCCCCCGCCTCCCCGACGACCTCGATGTCCGGCGCGCTGGAGAGGATCAGCACCAGCCCCGCGCGCACCGCCGACTGGTCCTCCGCGACCAGTACCCGGATCGTCATTCCCGCATCTCCTTTTCCCGTACGGTCAGTTCGGCCCGCACCCGCCAGATCTTGGTGCCGTCGGCGGCAGTCCCGGGCCCCGCCTCGATCGTCCCGCCGAGCAGCGCAACCCGCTCCCGCATGCCCACCAGCCCGGCCCCCGACCCTGGCGCCGAGGGACCGGGACGCTCCCCGTACACACTGGTCACCTCGACCGTCAGCAGCTCCCCGGTCCGGCTGAGGCGCACCACCACCGGGCCCGGCGCCGCGTGCTTGAGGGTGTTCGTCAGGGACTCCTGAACGATCCGGTACGCGGTCAGCTCCACCGGCGTCGGCAGTGGGCCGGAGCCCGCCGCCCGGGTGTCCTCCAGGGTGCAGGTCAGCCCGCTGGACGCGGCGTTGGCGTTCGCCTGCTCGACCAGCGCGTCCAGTGCGGCGAGCGTCGGCGCGGCGGCCGGGGCATCGCCCTCGCCGCCCTCGCGCAGCAGCCCGATCAGCCGCCGCATCTCCGCGAGCCCCTCCACGCTGTTCTCCCGGATCACCCCGAGGGCCCGCCGCGAGGTCTCCGGGTCGTCGATGGACAGGGCCGCCGTGGAGTGGATCGCCACGGCGGAGAGGTGGTTGGCCACCATGTCGTGCAACTCCCGGGCCATCCGGGCCCGCTCGGCGACCACCGCCCGCGTCCGGTCCAGCTCCGCCAGCCGCGCGGTCTGGTCGGCGGCCAGCCGGGCGGCCTCGGCGGCGGCGCGGTGGTTGCGCACGCTGACCCCGGTGATCGTCGGGACGAAGGTGACCAGCCCCGTGACGACACCGATCAGCAGCGCCTCGGGCCTGCGGAACCAGGCCAGGAAACCGATCGTGGACGCGACGGTGACCAGGAGCGTGGCCACCGGGAGGCGGCGGGCCGCGGCCGGGGTCCCGTACAGCACGGCCGCGTACATCACGTCCGTGAACATCAGGACGGTCGCCAGGCTGCCCCGGGTGAACTGGTCCGCGATCAGCGCGAGCGCGCCGAAGGCCAGCGCCGTGCGCGGGGCGCTGCGGCGCAGCAGCTCCATCGCGGCCATCACGGTCAGCGGTACGAGGGCGATCCACGGTGCGGAGAAGGGACGGCCGCCCTGGGTGTGCAGGCCGAGCCGCCACAGGAGCAGCCCCCCGAGCAGCCCGCAGACGGCAAGGAGCACATCGTCGCGGTGGGGGCGGATCGAGGTGAACACCTCTCCATCCAACACGCCGCGCGGACGCCCGGCCTCCCTTCCCGGACCGATGCGCGACTACATCGAAGGATGCAGTCCCGTTTCGTCACTGCCGACGACGATTCCCCGCCCCGCGGACGGGAGGCTGGAGGGGAACGGGAGGAGAGACGCTGTGATCGCCATTCTGGTCGTGGCCTGCGAGGCCGCTTTCTGGGTACTGCTGGCCGCAGGGCTCGCACTGCGGTACGTCGCGAGGAAACCGAGGCTCGGGGCCGCCGTGCTGCTGTGCGAGCCGCTGCTGGAGGTCCTGCTGCTGGTGGTGACGGCGATCGACCTGAGGAACGGGGCCGAGCCCGACTGGAAGCACGGGCTGGCCGCCGTCTACATCGGCTTCACCGTGGGCCTCGGCCACCACACCGTCAGGTGGGTGGACGCCCGCGTCGCCCACCGCTGGTTCGGCGGCCCGCCGCCGGTGAAGCCGCCGAAGTACGGCATGGCCCGCGCCGTCCACGAGTGGCGCGCCGCCGCCCGCTGGATCCTCGCCGCGGTGGTCGCGCTCGGGCTGCTCCAGGCGGCGGTCTGGTACGTGGGCTCCGGCGGGGAGACCGGCTCGCTGCGGATGTGGCAGCAGAAGATGGGCTGGGTGATCGGCATCAACCTGATCATCGCCGGGAGCTACACGCTGTTCCCGAAGCAGGCCCCGAAGGGCAACGAGGACGCCGCCGTCGAGCGGGAACCGGCCGGGAAGTAGGCGGGCCCCCGCCCGGGGGGAAGTCTCAGCGCTCGCCGCCCGGCACCCACAGCACGTCCCCGACCTCCTTGTTCGCGCTCCGCGCGAGGATGAACAGGAGGTCGGAGAGACGGTTGAGGTAGGTGGCGGTCAGGGTGTTCATCGACTCGCCGTGCACCTCCAGGGCCGCCCACGTGGACCGCTCGGCGCGCCGGACCACGGTGCAGGCCTGGTGCAGCAGGGCCGCGCCGGACGTACCGCCGGGGAGGATGAAGCTGCGCAGCTTCTCCAGCTCCTCCAGGAAGGTGTCGCAGTCGGCCTCCAGCTTGTCGACGTAGGACTGCTCGACCCGCAGCGGCGGATACTTCGGGTCCTCGACCACCGGGGTGCACAGGTCCGCGCCCACGTCGAAGAGGTCGTTCTGGACACGTACGAGGACCTTCACCAGGTCCTCGGGCAGCTGCCCCAGCGCGATGGCGGCGCCGATCGCCGCGTTGGCCTCGTTGGCGTCCGCGTACGCCGAGATCCGCAGATCGGTCTTGGCGGTGCGGCTCATGTCGCCGAGGGCCGTGGTGCCCTGGTCGCCGGTCCGGGTGTAGATGCGCGTCAGATTGACCATGGGGCCAGCGTAGTTATCCTCCGGCCCGGAGGAAGACCCGCGGGGTGCTGAAAGCGTGTGTCCCGCGCGTACGCCGGTGAGGCCGGTGTGTACGACGGCGAGCGTGCCGGCGCACCGGTGAACGCGACGCCGAGGAGGATGCCCCGCCACTCCACCACCACGCCCGCCGGCTTCCCGATGGCGCTCGACGGCACCGAGGGTCTGCTCGGCGACCGGTCCTCAACTACGCGCGGCGCGGAGCCGAATGAGGCGTCCCGGTGTGATGTCCGTCATCTGAGACGTGACGCGCATCTCTTCACCACCCCAGCGCGCCCGACGGGTACTAACCTCCGCCGGAGAGCATGTGAACCGCCGTGAACAGAAGCGCACGGGCGAACAGAAACCAAGAGGTGCGAACGTGGCCAGGAAGCTCGCCGTCATCGGTGCCGGACTCATGGGATCCGGCATCGCGCAGGTCTCCGCCCAGGCGGGCTGGGACGTCGTGCTGCGGGACGTCACCGACGCCGCGCTGAACCGGGGCCGTGACGGCATCAAGGCCTCGTACGACAAGTTCGTCTCCAAGGGCAGGCTGGACGCGGCCGCCGCCGAGGCCGCGCTCGCCCGCATCACCACGACCACCGACCTCGACGCGGTGGCCGACGCGGACGTGGTCGTGGAAGCCGTCTTCGAGAAGCTGGAAGTCAAGCACGAGATCTTCCGGGCCCTGGACAAGGTCGTCGGCGAGCACACCGTCCTCGCGTCCAACACCTCCGCCATCCCGATCACCAAGATCGCGGCCGTGACGGAGCGTCCGGAGCGCGTGGTCGGCGTGCACTTCTTCTCGCCGGTCCCGATGATGCAGCTCTGCGAACTGGTGCGCGGCTACAAGACCAGCGACGAAACCCTCGCCACCGCCCGGGAGTTCGCCGAGTCGGTCGGCAAGACCTGCATCGTCGTCAACCGCGATGTGGCGGGCTTCGTCACCACCCGGCTGATCTCGGCGCTCGTCGTCGAGGCCGCCAAGCTGTACGAGTCGGGCGTCGCATCGGCCGAGGACATCGACATCGCCTGCAAGCTGGGCTTCGGCCACGCCATGGGCCCGCTCGCCACCGCGGACCTGACCGGCGTCGACATCCTGCTGCACGCCACCGGCAACATCTACACCGAGTCGCAGGACGAGAAGTTCGCCGCCCCGGAGCTGATGCGCCGGATGGTCGACGCGGGTGACATCGGGCGCAAGAGCGGGCAGGGCTTCTACACGTACTGACCGGATCCACCCCCTGGCCCGTCGGCTCACCGCCGTCCGGGCCGGGGTAGCCGGGGATTTTACCCGGAAGCCACCGGAGCCCGGCGAATCGAAGTCACTCCACCGAGTGAATTCGGTATCGGTTTGCTCACAGGCGGCAACTTCCCTGTCCTTGCGGCAGTCAGTGGTGGCAGAGGCAAGGCCGGCGACGGAACGGACAGACGGACTTTCCAGGCCGACGAACCTTTCGGACAGACAGACCTTTCGGGCAGATCGACCTTTCAGACAGACGGACCTTCTACGGAGCATGACCGGGGAGCGCATATGCACATCAGGGGCGACTACGCCGAGCTGGTCGTCGGGGGCCGCCTCGACGTCCGAAGCGCGGCGGACGCCCGTACGGTCCTGCACTCGGCCCTGGACGACGGAGTCGGCGACCTCGTGCTGGACCTGACCGAGCTGGACTCCTGGGACGCCACCGGACTCGGCGTCATCATGGGAGCCCACCGCCGGGCCGGACGGGCCGGACGCCGCCTCGTGCTGCGCGGCGTGCCACCGCAGATGCAGCGCCTCCTGGTGGCCACCCGGCTGCACCGCATCCTGGCCATCGAGGGCGGCATCGCCGCGGAGTCGCTGCCACGCGTCTGAGAAAGTCACGCAATCCTCACCGGAACGTGATGACCTGGACGGCGTGGTACCCCGGCGCATTATGGATACTGTGCCAAGGTCTAGGGTTCGGCCGTCCGCCGAATGACAACGAACCCATGTGCGGACACCGGACCGGAAGCGACAGCGGGGCGTGCGAGGCCGGGAGGGGCAACCGCGCACGACGCGTCTGGGGGACTTTGCGATGGACCCGACACACCGGGCACCGGAAGAGTACGGGCAGGGCCACGACCGCCCCGGCGGTGACTCCGGCCACCGACGGCCGTCCCGTGACTCCGGCGGCGCCGAGTTCGGCCCGGGGACACCGCAACAGGTCCGCGTCGTCCAGCTGACCGCAGGCGATCTGCTGCTCACGGTCAACCCCGTCGACGGCAGCGAGGTCGAGACCTGCCCGCCCGGCTCCGGCCCCGACGCCCCGGTCCGCCGCACACCCGCCGAACGCGCCGACCACGAACGCGCCGGCGCACCCCCCGTGCCCGCGGGCCCGCCCGCCCCGCAGCTGCCCCTCCTGGAGCGCCAGGAGGAGCGCGAACGCCTGGTCCGCCTGCTGGCACGAGGCCGCAGCGTCCGTCTCACCGGCCAGGCCGGCTCCGGCCGCACCGCGCTCCTGGACGCCGTCGCCGCCGACTGCGCGGACCTGGCCCCCGACGGGGTCGTCCGCCTCAACGGCCGGGGCCGCACCGGCGCCGATCTGCTGCACGCCCTCTTCGACACCGTGTACAAGGCCCCGAGCCACCGCCCCGACCGCGACGAACTGCTCGCGCTCGTCCGGGGCATCGGAGCCGTCGTCACCGTGGACGACCTGGAGATCGGCGGAGCGGCCCTCGACGAACTGCTCGCCGCCACCCCCGAGTGCGCCTTCCTGCTCGCCGCCACCCCCGACGTCACCATCCCCGGCGTCGACGCCCACCTGGAGGAGGTGCTCCTCGCCGGCCTCGGCCGCGGCGCCTCGCTGGCCCTGCTGGAGAAGGTCGTCGAGCGCCCCCTCACCGAGGACGAGCGGAACTGGGCGGGCGACCTCTGGTTCGAGTCCGAGGGCCTGCCGCTCCGCTTCGTCCAGGCCGGATCCCTCCTCGTCCAGCGCGACCGGCTGAGCGTGGACCCCGAAGCCTTCGACGAGTACGACTACTTCGAGCCACGCGCGGACGACGCGCCCCCGGCCACCGGAGCACCCGCCGCCGAAGCCCTCGACATCCCCCTGCCGAGCCTCGGCGAGGGCGCGGCGCCCGCCGAGCTCCTCGCCTCCCGGCTCAGCGAGGCGGCCCGTACGACCCTGCGCTTCGCCGTCGCCCTCGGCGGCGAGGTGCCCCACCAGGCCCATCTGCCGGCCCTGGTCGGCGACACCCACGCGGACGCCGCGCTCGGCGAGCTCGCGGGCTGCGCTCTGCTCTCCCCGGCCGGTTCCCGCTACCGCCTCGCCGCCGGAGTCCTCGCCCAGCTGGTGGCCGCAGGTTACGAGGACGACGCCGCCGCCCACGCCCGTACCGCCGCCCAGCACTACGCCTGGTGGACCTCGCACCCCTCGGTCACCCCCCGGCGGGCCGTCACCGAGGCCGACGCGATCGTCGCCTCCCTGGCCCGGCTGGTCCCGGGCGACGAGGCGGGAGCGGCCAGCGCGGCCGTCCTGCTGGCCCGCAGCGCCTCCCCGGCCTTCGCCGCGGGCCTGGGCTGGGGAGCCTGGGAGCGGGCGCTCAGGATCGGCCAGGAGGCCGCCAGGATCGCCGGCGAGGTCGCCGAGGAGGCCTACTTCCACCACGAGCTGGGCGTCCTCGCGCTCTGCACCGGCCACCCGGACCGGGCCCGGACCGAGCTGGAGACCTCGATCGGGATGCGCGGCGCGCTCGCCGACAAGTCCGGGGCCGTCGCCGGACGCCGC
This sequence comes from Streptomyces sp. NPDC048142, assembly GCF_043202835.1. Classification (NCBI taxonomy): domain Bacteria; kingdom Bacillati; phylum Actinomycetota; class Actinomycetes; order Kitasatosporales; family Streptomycetaceae; genus Streptomyces; species Streptomyces sp. NPDC048142. Next base: position 103,129 of record NZ_JBIDBC010000007.1, on the reverse strand, counting down.
GCGCTCGCCCTGGTCGCGGACCGCTCCGGGGACTTCCCGCCGCTGGTCCGCACCCTCTCGGGCGACGAGGTACCCGTCATACGCCAGGACGCCCCGGGCACACCGCCCGCAGGGCTCCCGAGTGCGCCGCTGTCCATCCGGCACACCGCCGAGGAGCAGCTCACCGTCGTCTCCGCGCTGCCGCCCGGCCCCGCCCCGCGCGGGAACGTCGGGCGCGCGGTCCTGGGCGGCGCCCGCCGCAACCTGGCCGCCGCGGGCGCGGGCGCCCTGCTGATCGCGGTGCTCGGCACCGTCGTCACGCTCGGCGTCACCGCGGACGACGGCGACGAACCGGGCAGCCGCAACGTCACCACCGAGCAGACGACCGGCGAGGACGCGACCGACGACGGCCCGCCCGCGGACGAGCCGGACGACGGCCCCGCCCCGGCCCGGGAGACCACCGACGAGTCGTCGGCGACTCCCGGCCCGTCGGACGCGGCGAGCCCCGGCACCTCCGGCTCGCCGTCCCCGAGCGCCTCCGCCACCGGCGGCACGCCGCCGGGGACGGACGAGCCGACGGACGGGGAGAGCAGCAGTTCCCCGGGCGAGCCGACGCCGACCGAGGTCTCGCCCGAGCCCACGGCGAGCGAGGACGAGGACCCGAACCCCACGCCGTCCGAGTCGGAGAGCGAGTCGCCGCCCCCGACCCCGACGCCCACCGAGGACTCGTCGTCCCCGGCGGGAGGCTCCTCCTCCGCGGTCGGTCCCGTCGTGTCGGGAAGCGCCCCGGAGTCCGGCGCGGCCACCGTCGAACCGGAGGCCTGAGAACGTCAGGACGGACGAGGGCCGGGCGGCTCGCGCGGAAGCGTGAACTGCCCGGCCCTCGTCCGTGCCGGTGCTCGGATCAGAACAGCCGCAGCTTGTCGTCCTCGATGCCCCGCATCGCGTCGTAGTCCAGGACCAGGCAGCCGATGCCCCGGTCCGTCGCCAGCACCCGGGCCTGCGGCTTGATCTCCTGCGCGGCGAAGACGCCCCGGACCGGCGCGAGGTGCGGATCGCGGTTCAGCAGCTCCAGATAGCGCGTCAGCTGCTCCACGCCGTCGATGTCGCCGCGCCGCTTCAGCTCCACGGCCACCGTCTGCCCGTTCGCGTCCCGGCACAGGATGTCCACCGGCCCGATCGCGGTGGGGTATTCACGGCGGATCAGGGTGTGGCCGTCGCCGAGGATCTCGATCCGGTCCGCGAGCAGCTCCTGGAGGTGCGCCTCGACGCCGTCCTTGATGAGCCCCGGGTCGACGCCCAGCTCGTACGACGAGTCGTGGAGGACTTCCTCCATCGTGATGATCAGTTTTTCGCCCGCCTTGTTCACCACGGTCCAGACGCCTTCCTCACCGTCGGCGCCCTCCTTCAGGGTGCACGGCGGGGACATCCAGTTGAGCGGTTTGTACGCCCGGTCGTCGGCGTGGATGGAGACGCTTCCGTCCGCCTTCACCAGGATCAGTCGGGGGGCGGAGGGCAGGTGGGCTGTGAGCCGGCCCGCGTAGTCCACGGAGCAACGGGCGATGACGAGACGCATGGTCGGCAACGCTACTCGACGACGGGGGCCCGACGCGATTTCCCCACCCGTCTCCTCCTGTCACTCGGTGCACGCCGCACCGCCGCGAAGCGGGCTTGCCCCTCTTTGCTCCCCTTCGTTATTGGCCGGTTGTGTTCCCAATCTCCTGGTGCGGCCCCGACCGCGCGCTTACCGTGGAAGCAGGAGGTCGCCGTCCGTGCACGCTGCGTCGTCGTCGCCCCCTTCCCTGCCCGTAAGGCCCCGGCCACTGTCCGGGGTCGCGAGAGGAGAACCCATGTCGCTCGACGTCTCACCGGCGCTGTTGGAACAGGCCGAGCGAGGCGAGGTCGACGAAGCCGACTTCGTCGACTGCGTCCGGACCTCCCTGCCCTTCGCATGGGAGATGATCAGCTCGCTGGTGGCTCAGCTGAAGGTCGACGGCGGACAGTTCGCCGACAACCAGACGCCGCCGCCGGACGAGCAGGCACGTGGTCAGCTGCTGCGTGCGCTCGCGAGTGATGCGATACGCGGTGCGCTGCAGCGGCACTTCGGGGTGCGCCTCGCATTCCAGAACTGCCACCGCGTCGCGGTGTTCCCGCTGGACGCCTCGGTCGACGACCGACTGGCCAAGTTCACCTCGGTGAGGGGCCAGTTGCTCAACCAGTCGCCCGAACTTCGGGACTGCTGAACGCTTCTGCTGCCGTCCCGGGCCGTGGGAGGTGCAACTGGCTCCGGGGCGGCAGCTCCCGTACCACCGCGCCACCTGTCCCACAGACGTCCCGCGGATGTCCCACCGCCGTCCTGCGGGAATACCGGCGTGCGCGGGTCAGGTGAGCAGCGGCAGTACGTCGGCGCCCAGCCGCCGGACGTTCTCCTCGGTCGCCGCGAGATCGCCCGATCCCTCCACCAGCAGGGCGAAGCGCGTGATCCCGGTCCGCTCCGCGGTGGCCGCGAGCCGGTCGGCGGCCAGCCGCGGCGTGCCCACCGGATGCAGCGAGCAGAGCAACTCCGTGTACGCGACCGGGTCCCGCATCACGCGGTGCCTGCCGTCGACCGTGACATGGGCGTCGAGCCCCTGGCGCAGCCAGCCGGGCATCGCCTTCATCAGCGACTCCGCGGCATCCCCGGCACCGTCCGCGATCTGGGCCACCCCGGCGGACACATGTGCGGCCCCCTCCACCACTTCGGGCGGATGGCCGGCCTCCCGGGCGGCCGTACGCCACAGGGCGACCATCTCCGCCTTCTCCTCGTCCCCGCAGTGCATGCCCAGCAGCATCGGGAGCGCCTGCCGCGCCGCGAGCCGTACGCCCTTCGGCGAGATGCACGCCACGACGACCTCGGGTCCTGCGGTGCCGGGACCCGTCGTGCCCGGCCTCCCGCCGGCCGGGCCCTCCAGCAGCTCGTCCGCGCGCGGCACCACCGCCACCTCGCGGAAGCCGAACCGCTCGCCACGCCCCGCGACGCGCGCCTCCCGCAGCCAGTCGAGCACCAGGCCGAGCGCCTCGGGGAAGCCGTTCTCGTACGCGTCGAGACCGCCGCCGAAGACTTCCAGGTCCACCCAGGGACCGCCCCGGCCCACCCCGAGCGAGAAGCGTCCGCCGCTGGTCAGATGCAGCAGCGCGGCCTGCTCGGCGAGGGCGACCGGATGGTGGTTGGGCAGCACGCTGACCGCCGTGCCGACCCGGATCCTGCGGGTGCGGCCCAGCAGCAGCGCGGCCAGCGTGGTCGCGGACGGGCAGACCCCGTACGGCACGAAGTGGTGCTCGGCCAGCCAGACCGAGTCGAGACCGCTCTCTTCCGCGGCCTCGACGGACCGGACGGCCCGGTGCAGGGCCTCACCCGGCCCCTGTCCCGGGAACTGGGCTGCCAGAACGAACGTTCCGATGCGCATCGCCTATTGCCTCCTTGCGGCCGACGCGTTCTCCCCCACCGGCAACAACGTCTGACACGTGCCAAAGGCACGGTCCAGGAGGAAGTTGTTGCGATTTTCCGCTAACTCACCCCACTGCCGGGCCGGACCGCCCCGGGTACGCGACGGCTGCCCCGACGCCAGGCCCTAGGCTTGGACGAATCGTGCCCGATCCGCCCCCGTGAGGTGTCCTGTGTCCCCGCGCCGTAACCGCCCCCGTGGCGGCGAGAGTCCCGACGAACGCCCCGGCACGGCGCCCGGCAGGTACGGCGGCGGAGGGGCCTCGGAGAGCTGGCAGGGCGAGGAGTGGTCGGTGCGGCCGGTCAACGGGGCGAGCGCCCAGGGCAAGCGGTACCGCTGTCCGGGCTGCGACCAGGAGATCCCCTCCGGGGTCCCGCACCTCGTGGCCTGGCCCGAGTTCGGCGGCATCGACGACCGCAGGCACTGGCACAAGGCGTGCTGGAACGCGAAGGACCGCCGCACCACCCGGGTGCAGCGGTCCCGGAACGCGCCGCGCTACTGAGGGCACGCGGCCACTCCGGGGCGTACGCGAGGCATTGGACGTACACGAGCCCTGGGGACCTGAGCGAGGCCCTCGGCGTACGGATGCCAGGCTCCTCGGATGTACGCCCGGCCCCTCGGGTGTCGCCGGTCCCTCAGACGTCGCGCCGGTTCAGTATCGCGACCGCCCCGGCCAGCGCCGCGGCGGCCAGGCCCGCCATCAGCAGCAGCGGCTCCCAGCCGGACGGGCCGGTACTGGTCATCCTCGTGCCGTACAGCGCGCCGAGCTGGTTGGGGATCGAGTAGTCGATCAGGAAGCGCTGAAGGCCCCGCAGGCTGTCGGCGAACATGAACAGCGCGAGGACCAGGGGCAGCAGCACCACGCCGATCATGATGGTGATCGCGCCCGCCGAGTGCCGCACGATCGCGCCGATCCCGAGCGACAGCAGACCGAGGGCCGCGATGTAGAGCCCGACCCCGACCGTGCCGCGCGCCCAGTCGTCGGCCGACGCGGGGACGCCGTCCAGGATCAGGGTCTGGAGCCCCGCCACCACCGTGGCGGTCACCGCCGTGACGGCGAAGGCCAGCGCGGAGAAGACGATCGACTTCGCCATGAGCACCCGGCCCCGGCTCGGGCAGGCCGTCAGCGTCGTACGGATCATGCCGGTGCTGTACTCGGAGCCGATGGTCAGCACGCCGAGCGTGATCACACAGATCGAGCCCAGCAGCACCCCGAAGAAACCGAGGCCGAGCACCGGCTCGTCCGCCAGGCTGCTGCCGTCCGCCGCGATCAGCAGCGCGGTGCCGAGCCCGATCGTCAGCATCAGCACGATCATCACGCCGAGCGTCCAGATCGTGGCGCGTACGGAACGGATCTTGGTCCACTCCGAGGCGACCGCGTCGCCGAGGGTGGCGGGCCGGATCGGGATCGGCGACTCGTAGGAGCCCAGCAGACCGGCTTCCGGCGCCTGCTGGTGGGCCTGCGGGGTGGCCGGCGTCGTCATCGGAGGTCCTTGCTGGTCTGCTCTTCGGCCGGGCCGGCGGAAGCGGGCACGGCAGCGGAAGCGGGGGAGGGCACGGCGGCGGGTCCGGAGCCGCGCCCGGGGGCCCGGCCCGGGGCGGGTGGCGGCGGGGCGTACCAGCCCTCCTGCGGCACCTCCACCGGCTCGGGGAGCGCCGCCGGGCCGCCGGCGCCGAGGACACTGCCGTACGCGTCCTGGGGCGGCGGCTCCACGAGGCCCGCCTTGGCGTCGTCCGTCGAGCGGTAGTCCACCAGACCCTGCGTGAGACGCATGTACGCCTCCTCCAGGGAGGCCTGGTGCGGCGAGAGCTCCCAGAGCCGTACGTCGCACCCGTGGGCCAGGTCGCTGATCCTCGGCAGCGGCAGCCCGGTGACCCGCAGCGCCCCGCCCGGCTCCGACATGACCCGGCCGCCCGCCTCGATGAGCGAGGCCGTCAGCTTCTGCCGCTCCTCGGGGCCGTCGTCCGGCACCCGGACCCGGGCGAAGTCGGCGGAGTTGGCGGAGATGAAGTCCGTGACGCTCATGTCGGAGAGCAGCCGGCCGCGCCCGATCACGATCAGATGGTCGGCGGTGAGGGCCATCTCGCTCATCAGGTGGGACGAGACGAAGACCGTGCGCCCCTCGGCGGCCAGCGACTTCATCAGATTGCGGACCCAGTGGATGCCCTCCGGGTCGAGACCGTTGACCGGCTCGTCGAACAGCAGCACCTGCGGATCGCCGAGCAGCGCCACCGCGATCCCGAGCCGCTGTCCCATCCCGAGCGAGAAGCCGCTGGAGCGCCGCTTGGCGACGTCCTGAAGGCCGACGACACCCAGCACCTCGTCCACCCGGGCCGCCGGGATGCCGGCCAGCTGGGCCAGGGACAGCAGGTGGTTACGGGCGGTGCGCCCGCCGTGCACGCCCTTGGCGTCCAGCAGCGCGCCCACCTGGCGCGGCGCGTTCGGCAGGCTGCGGTAGGGGTGGCCGCCGATGGTGACATGACCGGACGTGGGGCGGTCCAGGCCGAGGATCATGCGCATGGTCGTGGACTTGCCCGACCCGTTGGGACCGAGGAATCCGGTGACGGCCCCGGGCCGCACCTGGAAGGAAAGGTCGTCCACGGCCGTCTTCACGCCGAAGCGCTTGGTCAGGCCGACTGCCTCGATCATTCTCCAGCCCCATCGACTCACTCTGTCGTTCGGGGCTCGGGCCACCCGGCCGCACACCCCCGTAAGACTTAGGAGGATAACCAGGCGCTGACGGTTCCGGCCACGTCGTGCACAGCCCGCTACCGGGCCGTCACACGTATCAGGACACCTGCCGGGGTCGCCCCTTACGCGTCCCGCTTCTTCAGGACCAGGAGGCCGCCGAGCACCGCCGCCAGCACCCAGAGCACCATGATCCCGAGCCCGGCCCAGGGCCCGTACGGCGCCGTATCGCTGTTCAGCGCCCCCGGGACGACCTGCATGATCTTCGACCCGGCCTGGTCGGGGAAGTACTGGGCGACGTCCTTGGCGTACGGCACCGCGATCAGGATCTGCGAGACGAGGAAGAAGAACGGCATCAGGATGCCGAGCGACAGCATGGAGCTGCGGAGCATCGCCGCCACTCCCATGGAGAAGATCGCGATCAGCCCCATGTAGAGCCCGCCGCCGACCACCGCGCGCAGCACGTTCTCCGCGCCGAGGTCGGTGCCCCGGTCGCCGAGCATGGCCTGACCGAGGAAGAACGAGACGAAGCTGGTGAGCAGCCCCACGGCGAGGGCCAGCACACCGGCCACCGTGATCTTGCTCAGGAGGAACGTCGCGCGCTGGGGCACCGCCGCCAGCGAGGTGCGGATCATGCCGGAGCTGTACTCCGTGCCGACCACGAGCACCCCGAACACGACCATCGCGAGCTGGCCGAGAATGGTCCCGGAGAAGCTGACGAACGTCGGGTCGAACGTGACCTGCTCGGCCTCGGAGAGGTCGTCGAACGTGGCGTTCAGCAGGGCGCTCAGAGCCACGCCCATCGCGACCGTGACGACGAAAGCCGAGATCAGCGTCCAGATGGTCGAGGAGACCGACCGGATCTTGGTCCATTCCGAGGTGAGAACCGCGGGTACCGATGCCATGATCGTCAGGCCCCCTTGCCGTCGGTGCCGTCGCGCGGGGCGGCGCCCGGCTTGTTCCAGTCCTCGCCCCAGCCCGCGCCCACCGCGGGTGGTTCGGCGGCCTGGTCCCGTTCCGAGTGGGCGTGGTATTCCACCGAACCCGCGGTCATCTGCATGAACGCTTCCTCCAGGGAGGCCCGCTGGGAACTCAGCTCGTGCAGCACCACCTGGTGCCGGGCCGCCAGTTCCCCCAGCTCCTCCGTCGTGGCGCCGTCGATCTCCAGGACGCCGCCCGCCGTCTCGACGGGGGTGAAGCCCTCCTGGCGCAGCACGTCGCGCAGCCGTTCCTGCTGCGGGGAGCGCAACCGCGTGTATGTGCGGGAGTTCTCGTGGATGAAATCCGCCATCGAGGTGTCGGCGAGCAGCTTGCCCTGGCCGATCACGATCAAATGGTCGGCGGTCAGCGCCATTTCGCTCATCAGGTGGGACGAGACGAAGATCGTCCGGCCCTCCGCGGCGAGCGCCTTCATCAGGTTGCGGATCCAGTGGATGCCCTCGGGGTCCAGTCCGTTGACTGGCTCGTCGAACATCAGGATCTCGGGATCGCCCAGCAGCGCGGACGCGATGCCGAGCCGCTGGCCCATGCCGAGGGAGAACCCCTTGGACTTCTTCCGCGCCACCGCGCTCAGGCCGACCATGTCGAGCACCTCGTCGACCCGGCTGCTCGGGATGCGGTTGCTCTGCGCCAGGCACAGCAGGTTGTTGTACGCGGTGCGGCCGCCGTGCATCGCCTTGGCGTCGAGGAGCGCCCCGATGTACTTCAGCGGTTCCTGGAGATCGCGGTAGTGCTTGCCGTCGATGCGCACCGTACCGCTGGTCGGGTTGTCGAGATCGAGCATCATCCGCATCGTGGTGGACTTGCCCGCGCCGTTCGGGCCGAGAAAGCCGGTCACGATGCCCGGTTTGACCTGACACGACAAATGATCGACGGCAACCTTGCTGCCGAAACGTTTGGTGAGTCCCTCGAGCTCGATCATGCGCACACGCTAGAACGCCTGAGCGCCCGGCGCCACCACACATGGTGGAACCGGGCGCACACGGGGGTGAATAATCCTGCGCGAGCCGGGGGTCAGCGGCTCTGCTGGGCCGGGACGCCGCGGGGGGCGGGCTCGTCCTCCACCGGGGAGCCGGCGGCGGCCACGGCGGCGCCGGTCAGCGTCGCCAGCATCTCGCGGACGTTGGTCAGCTGCGCGTTGATCGAGTCGCGGCGGTTGGTGAGCGCCGCCAGCTCGCGCTCCGACTCGCTGCGGATCCGGTCGGCCTTGGCGTTGGCGTCGGCGACGATGTCCTCGGCCTGGCGCTGGGCGGTCTCCACCGTCTGGCGGGCCCGGCGCTCGGCGTCCGTGCGGAGCTTCTCGGCCTCCAGGCGGAGCTGCTCGGCGCGGTGCTCGATCTCGGCGAGACGCTTCTCGGCCTTGGCCTGGCGGGACGCGAGGTCGCGCTCCGACTGATCGCGGCGCTTGGCGAGGTTGGTCTCGAAGTCGGCCGCGGCCTGGGCGGCCTTGGCACGGGTCTCCTCGAAGAGGGCGTCGGCCTCCTCGCGCTTCTGCTGGGCGTCCTTCTGGGCGTCGGTGCGCAGCGTGTTCGCCTCGCCCTGGGCCTTCTCGACGATGCGGACGCCCTCGTCCTCGGCCTTCGCCTTGCGCTCGGCGGCGAACGACTCGGCGTCGTTGCGCACCTGCTGGGCCGCCGACTCGGCGAGCTCACGGTGCTGCTCGGCCGCGCGACGGGCCTCCTCGCGCAGGTCCTTGGCCTCCTCCTCGGCGAGGCGGAGAATCTTCTCGACACGGGCACCGAGACCGGCGTACGACGGCTCGGCGTCGTTTACCTGGGCCTGGGCGTTCTGCGTTTCGAGGTGCAGCTCCTCGATGCGCTTTTCCAGAGAGGTGATTCGGGCCAGGGCACTGTCACGGTCGGCGATGAGCTTGGCGATGCGGTCGTCCACCTGACCGCGGTCGTAGCCACGGCGCACGTGCTCGAAGCCGAAGGGGGAGGAAGGGTCACTCATGGGGTTCCTGTCGAATGAGACCGGTGAGGTGATAGAGGGAATCCTAGGGGCCATTGCGGCGTGTCAGCGTGAAGATGTCGGTTTGATCTGGAGAATGACACCCCTTTTGAGTGGCTGACCCCCGGAGTGCTTGCCACTGAGAGGGTTGAATGTCCATGGCGAAGCACGGACCACCGCGGACCGGCTACCGCTCGGACGACTTGCCCCCCGACCGGGTGCCCGCCGCCGCCGGAGCCTTCACGCCTCCCGCGGAACCGCCGGCCGGCTTCCCGCCCCCGGTCGGAGCCTCGAAAGACTCCAACGCTTCGAGCACGTCCTGGACACGGGAGATCTCCGCATTGATGTCCTCGCGCCTGCGCACCAGGACGTCCAGCTCGCGTTTGCCCTCCTCGACCGTCTGCTTCGCCTCGGCCTCGGCGTCGGCACGCAGCTTCTCCGCCTCGCGGATCAGCCCGGCCTTCTTGGCCTCGGCCTCCTTCAGCAGCGACTCGGCCCGCTTCACCGCGGCGATCCGGACCTTGCTCGCCTCCGAATTGGCCTGGGCCATCAGCTCCTTGGCCTTCGCCTCGGCCTCGTCGCGCTGCTCGGTCGCCGCCTTCATCAGGTGGTCGACGCGCTCGCCGGCGGTCTTCATCTGCTCGGACGTCTCCCGGCGGGCCCGCTCGTGCAGCTCCTCGATCTCGCTCTCCAGCCGGGCCCGCAGCTCCTCGGCCCGCTCCCGGATCTGGGTCGCGTCGCGCCGGGCGCCGACCAGCAGCTCGTCGGCGTCGGCACGGGCGCGCTCCACCAGGGTGTTGCCCTCGACGGTCGCCTCCGAGGTGATGCGCACGGACTCCTTGCGGGCCGCGCCGACCATCGTGTCGGACTGCCCCTCGGCCTCGGTGGCCGTACGCAGCGCCTCTTCCCGCGCCTTGTTGATGAGCTGGTCCGCCTGCTCGGCCGCGTCCGCCCGGCGCTTGGCCGCCGCCTCGCGCGCCTCGTCCAGCATCCGGTCCGCCTCCTGGCGGGCCTCCGAGCGCAGCTCCTCGGCCGCCGACTCCGCGTCCGCGCGCAGCCGCTCGGCCTCCTCCCGGGTGCGGGCCGCGTGCTCCTGCGCGGAACCGAGCCGCTCGGCCGCCTCCGCGCGCAGCCGCTCCGACTCGGCGGTCGCCTCGGCCAGCATCCGGTCGGCCCGCTCGGTGGATTCGGCCCGCCGGCGGTTGGCCTCCGTGGTGGCCTCGACGACGAGCTGCTCCGAGGCCTGCGCCGCCTCGTTCCGGATGCGCTCGCTCTCGGTGGTCGACTCGCCGATCAGCAGGTCCGACTGGGCCGCCGCCTCCGAACGGATCCGGTTGGCGTCCTGCCGGGCCTCGGCACGGGCCTTCGACGCGTCCTGCTCCGCCGACGCCAGGGCGTCGGACGCCTCGGTGCGCATCCGCTGGCTGTACTCCGAGGTGTCCGCGCGCAGCCGCTCCGACTCGCTGATCGCGTCGGAGACCGTCCGCTCGGCCAGTGCCTTGGCGGCCTCGGTCTCCTCGTGGGCCTCCCGCCGGACCCGGTCCGCCTCCTCGTTCGCCTCCCGGCGCAGCCGGACCGCGTCCTCGCCGGCCCGTTCCCGCTCCGCGTGCGCGTCGGCGCGGACCCGGTCCGCCTCCTCCTGCGCCTCGGTACGGGTGCGCTCCGCGACATGCTCCGCCGTCGAACGCAGCCCGGAGATCTCCTCCTCGGCCTGCTCCTGCAGACCCGCGACGGAGTCCCGTACCTGCTGGGCGGTCTGCTCGGCCGCCGAGACCAGCTCGGTCGCCCGTGCGTCCGCCTCCTCGACGAGCCGGTGCGCCTCGGCCTGGGCCTCCTCGACCCGCTTGCGGGCGGAGGCGAGCAGCTCCTCGCTCTGCTCGCGGGCCCGCTCGCGCTCCTGCTCCGCCTCGGTCCTGGCCGCACCGAGGGTCTCCTCGGCCTCCCGGCGGCGGCGCGTGGCCTCCTCCTGGGCGGCGTCCAGCGCCTCGGCGGCCTCGGCGGCGACCCGCTCGGCGGCGGCCGCGGCCTCCGCGCGCACCCGGTCGGCGCTCTCCTGCGCCTCGGACTTGAGCCGCTCCGCCTCGGCGGCGGCCTCGCTCCGCAGCCGTGCGGCGGCGCTCTCGCCCTCGGCACGGGACTCGGCGGCGTCGGCGGCGGCCTCCTCGCGCAGCCGCTCGGCCTCCGCCCCGGCCTGCTCGGTCAGCGTACGTACGCGTTCGGCGGCCTCGTTCCGCAGCCGCTCCGACTCCTCGCTCGTCTCGCGGCGGATCCGCTCGGCCTCGGTACGGGCCTCGCCGAGCGCCTCCTCGGCGGCGGCGAGCCGGGTCTCGGCCTCGGCGTGCAGCCGGGCCAGCTCGTCGGCGGCCTCGGCCTGCCGGGCGGCGACAGCGCGCTCGGTCTCCTCGCGCAGCTCGGCCGCGGCCCCCTCGGCCGCCTCCGTGACGGCCGCCGCCTGCTCCTCGGCCTCGGCCCGCAGCTTGTCGGCCTCCGCCCGGGTGCGCTCCAGCGTCTCCTCGGCCTGCTTGCGCAGCGTCGCGGCCCGCTCGGCGGCCTCGGTGCGGATGCGCTCGCTCTCGCCGTTCGCCTTGGTGCGCAGCTCGTCCGCGTCGGAGCGGGCCTTGGTCAGCAGCTCCTCGGCGGTGCGGGCGCCCTCCTCCAGCTGCTGGACCGCCTCGCGGCGGGCCTCGCCCCGGATCCGCTCGCCCTCGGCGACCGCCTCGGAACGCAGCTGCTCGGCCTCGCCGCGCAGCCGGCGGGCCTCCTCCTGGAGCTCGACCGTCTTGGCCCGGTACTCCTTGGTGTCGTCCTTGGCCGCGCCCTTGAGCTCGTCGGCCTGCTCGGCGGCCTCGCCGCGCAGCCGGTCCGCCTCGGCCTCCGCCTCGCGGCGGATCCGCTCGGCCTCCTCGCTCGCCGCCTTCGTCGTCGACCGGGCGTCGTCGGAGGCCTTGGTGAGCACCTCCTCGGCGGTGCGGGCCGCCTTCGCCAGCTGGGCGGCGGCGTCCTCGGCGGCGACCGTACGGGCCTTCTCGCCCGCCTCGGCGACCAGCCGCTCCGCCTCGGCGCGCGCGTCGACGAGGGCCTGCTCGGCCTCTTCCTTGAGCACCTCGGTGTTCTTGGTGGCCTCACCGACCAGCCGGGCGATCTCCGACTTGGCGGTACGGGTGCGCTGTTCGTTCTGCGACTCGGCGGCGGCCAGCTGCCTGGCAGCGGCCTCCTTCGCCTCGGAGAGGAGCTTCTCCGCCTCCAGGCGGGACTCGCGCAGCCGGGTCTCGGCCTCCGAGAGGCGCTGCTCGGCGGTGCGGTTCAGCTCGGCGGTCCGCCGGCGGGCCTGGTCGGTCTCCGCGGTGGTGCTGGAGCGCAGTTGCTCCGCGTGACTGGTGGCCTCCTGCGCCTGGGCGGAGGCGGCCCCGACGAGGCGCTCGGCGTCCTTGCGGGCGCGCAGCAGGATCGCTTCGGCTTCGGCCCTGGCGGACTCGGTCTCCGAGCCGGCGCGCCGACGGGTCTCCTCGGCCAGCCGGGCGGCCTCGTCGCGGGCGGCGGCCAGCGCCTGTTCGGCCTCGGCGCGGGACTCCTCCAGCAGCCGGCGGGCCTGCGACTCGGTGCGGGCGCGCAGCTGTTCGGCCCAGGCGACGTTCTCGTTGACGTGCGACTCGACGGTCTGGCGGCGTTCCGCCAGCTCCTGGTCGAGCCGCTGCCTGCGCTGGACGGCCTCGGTGTGCAACTCGGCCTGCAGGCGCGCCTGGTGCTCGGCGTGTTCCTGCAGGATCCGCTGGGTCTGGGCGCGGGCCTCGCGCAGCTCGCGCTCGGCGTCGCCGCGCATCTGCTCGGCCTGGGCCTGCGCGTTCCGCAGCGCCTGCTCGGCCTGGTAGCCGAGGTCCGCGCTGTCGTAGGCGGGACGGGCCGCGAGATTGCGCCGGGCCTCGTGCAGCTTGGCACGCAAGACCTCGACCTGGTAGCCGAGGTCCTCGGCGTGCTGGACGGCCTTCTCCCGGTCGGTCTTCAGCCGGTCCATCTCGGCTTCGAACCGCGAGAGATGGTCGTCTTCAGCTCGGTGGCTCTCCTGGCGTTCGTAGCCCCGCACTGCGCGGTCCCATCCTTCCCCGAGCTCTCAACTTCTTCCCCAAGCTCTCAACTTCTTTCGAGCAGGGGATGCCCCACTGAGCAGGGGAGACCCCAACCCTGGTCGAAAACCCTCCGCACGAGCACTGCTCGCGGGCGAGTTGTCTCCCGGGGAATGGTGACAGACAAACGACGAGGACACGGCACGGCCCCGACCCGGCCCCGGCCCGGAACCGCCCACTCTACCGGGCCGGGTATGCGGGGGTCAGTGCTCCGCCCCGCTGGTGACCAGTTCGGTGAGGACGCCGTGGCAGTCCTTGGGGTGCAGGAAGGTGATCCGGGACCCCATGGACCCGGTCCTGGGCTCGTCGTACAGCACCCGGACGCCCTTCTCGCGGATGTCCGCGGCGTCCCCGTCCACATCCTCCGTACCGAAGGCGATGTGGTGCACGCCCTCCCCGTTCTTCGCCAGCCACTTGCCCACGGCCGAGTCCTCCCGGGTCGGCTCCAGCAGCTGGAGGTAGGAAGCCCCGCCGTCCGAGGTCCCGTTGATCTTGAGCATCGCCTCCCGGACGCCCTGCTCCTCGTTGATCTCGGAGTGGTACACCTCGAACCCGTACGTGGCACGGTAGAACTCCACCGTCCTGTCCAGGTCGAAACAGGCGATCCCGATGTGGTCGATTCGCGTCAGCATGGATCCAGTGCAGCGCTCCCGCCATGGTTACGCAACGTGCGCGCCGTCACACCGGTTGCCGGATGACGGGCGCGGTGCCGCTCAGTACATTCAGGTAAACCCTCGTTCACATCCGATCCCAAGGGGCCGTGCCCATGCCAGCAACGACCGGTACCACCACCTCAGTGATCGTCGCGGGCGCCCGGACGCCCATGGGCCGTCTGCTCGGCTCCCTGAAGAGCTTCTCCGCCGCCGACCTCGGCGGCTTCGCGATCAAGGCCGCCCTGGACCGGGCCGGTATCGGCGGTGACCAGGTCCAGTACGTGATCATGGGCCAGGTGCTCACCGCCGGCGCGGGCCAGATTCCCGCCCGGCAGGCCGCGGTCAAGGCCGGCATCCCGATGAACGTCCCCGCGCTCACCGTCAACAAGGTGTGCCTGTCCGGGCTCGACGCCATCGCGCTGGCCGACCAGCTCATCCGCGCCGGGGAGTTCGACGTGGTGGTCGCGGGCGGCCAGGAGTCCATGACCAACGCCCCGCACCTGCTGCCGAAGTCCCGCGAGGGCTACAAGTACGGCGCGATCGAGATGCTGGACTCGATGGCGTACGACGGTCTCACCGACGCCTACGAGAACATCCCGATGGGCGAGTCCACCGAGAAGCACAACGGCCGGCTGGGTCTGGACCGCGCCGCGCAGGACGAGATCGGCGCCCTGTCCCACCAGCGGGCCGCCGCCGCCCAGAAGAACGGACTCTTCGAGGCCGAGATCACCCCGGTCGAGATCCCGCAGCGCAAGGGCGACCCGGTCCTCTTCGCCAAGGACGAGGGCATCCGCGCCGAGACGACCGTGGAGACCCTCGGCAAGCTGCGCCCCGCCTTCGCCAAGGACGGCACGATCACCGCCGGCACCTCCTCGCAGATCTCCGACGGCGCCGCCGCGGTCGTCGTGATGAGCAAGGCCAGGGCCGAGGAGCTGGGCCTCGACTGGATCGCCGAGATCGGCGCCCACGGAAACGTCGCGGGCCCCGACAACTCCCTCCAGTCGCAGCCCTCGGGCGCCATCCGGCACGCCCTGAAGAAGGACGGCCTGGCCGTCGAGGACCTCGACCTGATCGAGATCAACGAGGCGTTCGCCGCCGTCGCCGTCCAGTCCATGAAGGACCTGGGCGTCACCTCGGACAAGGTCAACGTCAACGGCGGCGCCATCGCGCTCGGTCACCCCATCGGGATGTCCGGCGCCCGGGTCGTCCTGCACCTGGCCCTGGAGCTGAAGCGGCGCGGCGGCGGCACCGGCGCGGCCGCGCTGTGCGGCGGCGGCGGTCAGGGCGACGCGTTGATCATCCGCGTCCCGGGCAAGTAGTACCCGTAACGGTCACGAGGGCAAGGGATACGGAGCGGTGAACGTGGACGTGGACGTACCCACGCTGGTCGAGCAGGCGCGAGCAGGCAGGCCGCGTGCGGTGGCCCGGCTGATCTCGCTGGTGGAGGGGGCGTCCCCGCAGCTGCGCGAGGTGATGGCCGCGCTGGCGCCGCTGGCCGGCCACGCCTACGTCGTCGGGCTCACGGGCTCGCCCGGCGTCGGCAAGTCCACCTCCACCTCGGCCCTGGTCACCGCCTACCGCCGGGCGGGCAAGCGGGTCGGCGTCCTCGCCGTCGACCCGTCCTCGCCGTTCTCCGGCGGGGCGCTGCTGGGCGACCGGATCCGGATGGCGGACCACGTCTCCGACCCGGGCGTCTACATCCGCTCGATGGCGACCCGGGGCCACCTCGGCGGCCTCGCCTGGTCCGCCCCGCAGGCCATCCGGGTGCTGGACGCGGCGGGCTGCGACGTGGTCCTCGTCGAGACGGTCGGCGTCGGCCAGTCCGAGGTGGAGATCGCCTCCCAGGCCGACACCTCCGTAGTGCTGCTCGCCCCGGGCATGGGCGACGGAATCCAGGCGGCCAAGGCCGGAATCCTGGAGATCGGCGACGTCTACGTGGTCAACAAGGCGGACCGGGACGGCGCGGACGCCACCGCCCGCGAGCTGAACCACATGCTGAGCCTGGGGGAGTCCCGGGGCCCCGGCGCCTGGCGCCCCCCGATCGTGAAGACGGTCGCCGCCCGGGGCCAGGGCACGGACGAGGTCGTCGAGGCCCTGGAGAAGCACCGGGCCTGGATGGAGGAGCACGGCGTCCTGGCCGAGCGCCGTACCGCCCGCGCCGCCCACGAGGTCGAGACGATCGCCGTCACGACCCTGCGCGAGAGGATCGCCGACCTGCGCGGCGACCGCCGTCTGCACGCCCTGGCGGAGCGCATCGTGGCGGGGAGCCTGGACCCGTACGCGGCGGCGGACGAGCTGGTGGCGGGGCTGACGGAGGGCTCCTGAGCACCCGGGCACGCGCAGGAGGCCTCCGGGGCGGCGAGGGCGCCGCTCCGGAGGCCTTTGTCGTACGGGCCGCCAGGCGCGCGAGTTTCCCCGGGACACGTCGGCTCCGGTCGCCGGAAAGCCGCCGCGGAAAGCTGGTTCGCCATCCGCTCGGGTACGTCACCTGGCCGGCGAGTGCGTTCACGGGCAGGCCGCGTCACTCTACGCCGGGCCCGCGGACATCTTGGCGCCGCCCCCTTTTTTTCAAGATCACCCAAACCCCCTGGCCGAGGCGTGACGGAACTCCCTTCCTTCGAAGCGGAAGTAACCTTTCCATCACGACCGGAGCCCCGCCGCCGTTCGTCTGCCCCCGGAATGCTGAGCCCCTCGGCGCCCTCGCCAACCGCGTGACGGCGCATCAATTCCGTTGCAAGCGTGAAATGTTTGCTTCGTTATTCCTCCGGCTTACATCCGTTCGCCCTGCTGGAGCGCCTGGGCTTTATGGCCTGATTTTCTGCGACTTCTCATGGCGTGCCACCTCCCTTCCCTGTCACTTGCCTCGACGGTGATCAAGCGGCTTTGCTTCTGCTTCCGTTTTGGGTGAGCGATACATGTGGAGAGTTCTTGTGACCAGGGGGTGGCCTCGCCGTC
This sequence comes from Streptomyces sp. NPDC048142, assembly GCF_043202835.1. Classification (NCBI taxonomy): domain Bacteria; kingdom Bacillati; phylum Actinomycetota; class Actinomycetes; order Kitasatosporales; family Streptomycetaceae; genus Streptomyces; species Streptomyces sp. NPDC048142. The sequence continues at coordinate 86,298 of NZ_JBIDBC010000007.1, read as the reverse complement.
GGCGGGGCGATAGATCCGGCACCGCCAGACGCGCGATCGCCGGGATGGTGGCCGCGGCTCTCATCGGAGGACTTCCCGCACTGGCGGGGGCTCCGGCCGCGGCGGCGGACGAAGCCGTCCTCTCGGAGGGGCACAAGGCTCTCGCGGAGGCCGAACAGACCGGACAGCGCGTGGAGGTGGTCGGTGAGCGTACGGAACGCGCGACGACCTACGCCAACCCGGACGGCTTCTCCTTCACGCTCGAGGAGTCCTCCGTACCCGTGCGCGTGTCCAGGACGGGCGGCGGATGGCAGGAGCCCGACGCCACGCTGGTCCGACAGGCGGACAACTCGGTGGCTCCGAAGGCCGCCGCCGTGGACATCGGCTTCTCGGGTGGTGGTGACGGCGCAGATCTGGTGACGATCTCCAAGCAGGGCCGCTCCCTCCGGTTCGGCTGGCCGGGGAAGCTGCCCGAGCCCGAGCTGGACGGTGCGAGCGCGCTCTACGAGAACGTGCTGCCGGACGTGGATCTCAAGATGACCGCCACCGTGGAAGGGTTCCGCCAGGTCCTGGTGGTCAGGACTCCCGAGGCTGCGAGCGATCCGCGGCTCCGTGAGATCGAATACGGTCTCAAGGCCGACGGCCTGAGCGTCCACAGCATGCCGGGCGCCACCCTGTCCGCGAAGGACGAGTCGGGGCGCACGGTGTTCCGCGCCCCCGCCGCGCAGATGTGGAACTCCGCGGGGCGTGCCGACGCCTCCTCCGGCCCCGCACTCCTCAGGTCGGGCCCGGCCGAGGGGCCGACCGGTCCCTCGGCCTCCGGCGCGGAGGGCGGGCACTCGGGCGAGGGGCACGTCGACCGTTCGCAGCAGCCCGGCGAGGGCGACCTCGTCACGGTCATGGAGACGAGCGTCGACCGGGAATCGGTGTCGGTCGTCCCCGACCTGGAGCTGATCCGCGAGACCACGTCCGAGCAGTACCCCATCTACATCGACCCGACGGTGACGTGGGGTGAGTCCGAGCGGACCCTTCTGCGCTCGGACGGCTACGAGTCGTACGGCTGGGGCAACGGCTCCGACGGCCGCGGCAGTGGCGTGGGCAAGTGCGGCACCTGGAGTGGCTACTACTGCGGCCCCGGCTATGTCCAGAGGCTGTACTTCGAGTTCTCGCCCGCCAGCCTCAAGGGCAAGCAGGTCCTGGACGCCACGTTCCGTGCCACGGAGACCTGGTCGTTCACCTGTGACAAGCGCTGGGTCGATCTGGTCCGCACGAACAACATCTCCGCGTCCACGACCTGGTCCTCGCGGCCCAAGGAGCTGGACTGGATGGGCGACCGGCACGTCTCGGCGGGCCGGGGGACCGCGTGCAGTCCCTCGCAGCCGGCGGCGGCCATCGAGTTCAACGACAACCCCAAGGAGACCAACGAGAATCTCACCCCGACGGTCAAGGACTTCGCCGCGGGCAAGTTCTCCCGGCTCACCCTGGAGCTGCGGGCGCACGACGAGTCCGACACGTCCGCCTGGAAGCGCTTCAAGAACGACGCTGTGCTCGCCGTCAAGTACGTCGGCCTGCCGGCCAAGCCGAGCAGCATCGGTGCGGTCGCCGGCAGTGGTCAGGTGTGCTCCACCAGCGAGTCCGCTCCCTCGGTCGTCTCCGACCCGACCCCGGCGCTGACCGCGACCCCGCAGACCATGGCGGGGGGTGAGTCCGGTGCCAAGCTGCGGATCTTCTTCGACATCGACCACAAGAACGGTGACGGCACCTGGTCGGACACCCCGGCGGGCAACGGTGATCTGCGGCCGACCAGTGGCTTCGTCGGCGACAACGTCAAGCAGACGCTGTCGTGGTCGACGCTGAGCGAGGGCAAGCTCTACCGCTACCGCGCCTGGACTCGCTCGTACTACGACAACGGGGCGGACTACCTGCCCGGTCCGTCGAACGCCTCCACCACCGGCTGGTGCTACTTCAAGGTCGACCCGACCGCGCCCAAGGCCCCGGAGATCGGGTTCGCCGCGCCCTACACCGAGTGCACGACCAACGCCTGCGAGGGCGGGGGCGGGCCGGGAGTGAAGGGATCCTTCGTCTTCTCCGCGGCGGACGGCGACACCTCGAACGTCGCTTACCGGTACCGGATGACGCAGTCCGCCGGCTGGAGGGCACTGAACGGTTCCACCGCGACCGCCACGATCACCCCGGACCGCGCCGGCACCCACCGGCTCTATGTGCAGGCCAAGGACGGCCTGGGCCGCTGGGGCGCGGAGAACGTGGTGGACTTCCTGGTCGCCGCGGGCGCCGGGCCCCTCGCGCGGTGGCACTTCGACGAGTCCTCAGGAACAGCGCTGGACGCCACGGGATCCGGCCATGACGCGTCCCTGGGCGGCGCCGCCACGCGCGACGACCGCGGACGGCGCGGGCTGATCACACACGACGCCAACGGCATGCAGTTGCCCGAGCCGGTTACGGACAAGGGCCTCGCGCTCGACGGCAGCGGCGGGTACGCGGCCACCCCCGGCCAGGTCCTGGAGACCCGGTCCTCCTACACCGTCTCCGCCTGGGTCCGCATGGATCAGGCCGGCCGCAACCGCACCTTCGTCAGCCAGAACGGCACCCACCGCAGCCTGTTCTACCTCGGCTACGAGCAGAACGGCGGTGCGTGGACCTTCCGGGCCGTCGACAACGACGCCCCCAAGGACAGCAGCTGGTCCTACAGCCGGGTGAAGTCCTCCGCACCGGCCACCCTGGGCGTGTGGACCCATCTGACCGGAGTGTACGACGCGACGGCCAAGACCGTGGCCCTCTACGTCAACGGCCGACCGCAGGGCACCGCCCCCTACACCACGGCCTGGGCCGCCGCCGGCCCGCTCCAGATCGGCCGCGTCCTCTGGTCCGACGTCTACACCGACCCTGCTCTCGGCTCCATCGACGAAGTGGCCGTCTGGCAGCGGGCACTGAGCTCCGGCGAGATCGCCGACGAGTCGAAGCTGCTCACCTCCGACGGTTTCGCGGGCACCGAGCTGGTGGCCGACTGGTCGGCCCCCCAGGGCAACGGCACCACCGTCCCGGACAGCACCTCCGGCTACGGGCGCACCCTGACCCTCTCGGGCGGCGCTTCCGTCTCCGGCGGTCAGCTCGTGTTCGACGGCACGGACGACGCGGGCACCGCCCCCGGTCCGCTGGTCGACGACACGGGTTCGTTCACTGTCACCACCCTGGCCGAACTCGACAGCGCAGCGCTGACGGCCCGGAGCATCGGGTACACGGGCCAGGTACTGGGCCAGCGCACCGACGACGGCTCCTCCTGGGGCCTGTGGTTCAAGCTGACCGGCAAGGAGACGGTCCTCGACGAGGAGACCTTCGAGGAGCGCACGATCCCCGTCGGAACGTGGCACTTCGGGCGACTCAACCGTGACGGCACCCTCACGTCGGCGACGTCGAGCGCCCCGGCCGCGCTCGACAGCGCCGTCCGGCTGACCGGCGTGTTCGACGCCTCCGACGGCGGGGAACCGAAGGTCGCTCTCTACCTCGGCCACAACCGCCAGGGCGACTCCCTCCCGTTCACCCCGGTCAGCGGCTCCGGTGACTTCGCCGTCGGCACGGCGTTCGACGGCGGTACCTGGCAGCACCACCTGCCCGCGCGCCTCACGGACCTGCGTGTGTGGGCCGGTGCCATGGCCTCGTCGACGCAGATCACCGAGTTCATCGGCGACTGACGTCCTCCCCGGGGGGCCGAGAGCGTCGGCCCCCCCCGAGGAGGACGTACCCCCAGGAGCGCCCCGGCGGTACGACCCCGCGGCGGGCTCGGTCCGGCTGCGCCCTCGTGTCCGGACTCACCACGGCCGAGGGCCCCTTCCCCGCCCGGTCCGGCTCCGCCCGCCGCCGATCCCACCTGTCACCCCCGCTCAGGGGGCCGGACGAAGAAGGCAACCATGGAATTCCGCACTCCCGCCCCGCCGAGCCCACCGGGCAGAACGGCGCGGTACAGAACCCTGTTCCGGGCTCGCCCTGTGGCGACCGTCCTGGCGCTGGCCCTCGCCGTACCCGCCGGGCTCGCCCCCGTCGCCGCGGCGGCGGAGGCCCTCGGGCGGCCCGACGTACAGGATCAGCGGCCGAGCAAGGTGAAGGAGGTGTCCGGGCCCGGGGCGAAGCGGGACCGGCTGCGCGCGGCCGAGGAGAAGAAGGCGGACGCCGCACTCGCCCGCGAGGCGACGGCCGAGCGCCGGGCCGCGGCCTGGCCGTCCGGCGGCGAGGCCGACCTCGACCTCACGGCAGGCAAGGCGGCCACCGCGAAGCCCGGCGGACTGCCCGTCACCCTCTCCGTGGCCAAGGCCCGGCCGGCGGCCGAGGCACCCGCCGGCACCGGCACAGCGAAGGCTGGTGCCGCAGCAGAGGCCGACGGCACCGCGGAGGCCGGCGGCACCGCCGAAGTGGCGGTGCTCGACCAGGGCGCGTCCCGACGTGCCGGGATCACCGGTGTCCTGCTGACCGCCGCCGCCGAGCAGCCCGGCCGGGCCGAGCTGCGTATCGACTACAGCACCCTGGCCGGCGCCGTGGGCGGCGGGTGGGGCGGACGGCTGCGGCTCGTCCGGCTCCCCGACTGCGCTCTGACCACGCCCGAGAAGGCGAAGTGCCGTCAGCAGACCCCCGTGGAATCGGCCAACGACCTCTCCACGCACACGCTGAGCGCGACCGTCTCGCTCGACCGTGCCGACGCGGGCGGCGGCGTGTCCACCCAGAGTGTCGCGAACGCATCCGTCTTCGCTCTCACCGCCTCCGGCGGCTCGGGCCCCTCCAGCTCCGGGACCGGCGACTACTCCGCCACCCCGCTGGCGGCCTCGTCCTCCTGGGAGGCCGGCAAGAGCTCGGGGTCGTTCTCCTGGTCCCATGACTTCCCGCTGCCTTCGGCGGCCGCCGGACCGGCCCCGTCGCTGTCCCTCTCGTACGACTCGGGCAGCATCGACGGACGCACCGCCACCAGCAACAACCAGGGCAGCGCGACCGGTGAGGGCTTCAGCATCACCGAGTCGTACATCGAGCGGGCCTACGGCAGCTGCGACAGGGACGGGCACAGCGGTGTGCACGATCTGTGCTGGAAGTACGAGAACGCCAGCCTGGTGCTGAACGGCAAGTCCTCCAAGCTCGTGAAGGACACCACCACGGGCAGGTGGCGGCTGTCCGACGACGACGCCTCCACGGTGGTCCGCTCCACCGGCGCCGACAACGGGGACGACAACGGCGAGCACTGGACCGTCACCACCGGCGACGGCACGAAGTACGTCTTCGGCCTGAACAAGCTGGCGGGCGCGGGCAGTCAGCGCACCCACTCCACCTGGACCGTGCCGGTCTTCGGCGACGACTCCGGTGAACCCGGCTACTCCAAGGGCTCCACGTTCGCCGACCGTTGGCTGACCCAGGCATGGCGCTGGAATCTCGACTACGTCGAGGACCCCTACGGCAACGCCGCCAGCTACTGGTACACCGCGGAGACCAACCACTACCCCCGCAACAAGGCGGCCACGGCCAACGCGTCCTACACGCGAGGCGGTTACCTGAAGGAGATCCAGTACGGCCTCCGCGCCGACGCCCTGTTCACCGACAAGGCCGACGCCAAGGTCACCCTCGCGCACGCCGAGCGCTGCACCGTCGCCGACTGCACCTCGCTGACCAAGGAGACCGCCCACAACTGGCCGGACGTCCCCTTCGACGCGCTCTGCGCCAAGGACGCCACCAGCTGCTACACGACCTCGCCGTCCTTCTTCTCCCGCAAGCGGCTGACCGGCGTCAACACCTTCACCTGGAACGCCTCCACCACCGCCTACGACCCGGTCGACTCGTGGAAGCTCACCCAGCGGTACCTCGACGGCGGCGACATCGGCGACTCCTCCGACCACGTCCTCACCCTGAAGTCGCTCCAGCGCACCGCCAAGGCCGGCACCGCCGTCTCCGTGACCCCGGTCGGTTTCACGTATCAGCTGCTGCCCAACCGGGTGGACGGCACGGACGACATCCTGCCGCTGACCCGGCCCCGGATCTCCACCGTCACCTCGGAGACCGGCGCCATCACCACGGTCACGCTGTCCGCACCCGAGTGCGTCCGCAGCGAGATCCTCGGCGCCGCCGAGGACACCAACACCCGCAACTGCTACCCGCAGTACTGGAACATCAACGGAGCGCAGGAAGCCTCCGTCGACTGGTTCCACAAGTACCGCGTCCTCGCCGTGACCACCTCCGACCCGGCCGGCCACAACGAGACGGTCGAGAACTCCTACGCCTACGCGGGCGCCGCCTGGCACCACAGCGAGTCACCCTTCACCCCGAAGGCCGAGCGCACCTGGTCCGACTGGCGCGGCTACCGCCAGGTCACCGTCCACAGCGGCGCGAAGGGCACCACCCAGCCGCAGCACAAGACGGTCTCGCTGTACATGCAGGGCATGGACGGCGACAAGAAGAAGGACGGCACCACCAAGTCGGTGAAGCTCGCGCCGCTGACGCAGCCCTCGGTCGGCCTCGCCACCCTCACCGACAGCGACCAGTACTCCGGACAACTGCGCCAGAAGGTCGTCCACAACGGCAGTCAGCCCATCTCGGTCACCGCGAACCAGCCGTGGTCCAAGGAGACCGCGCGCCAGAGCGGCGTACCGGGCTCGGCCGACCACGTCGCCCGGTACGTCCGCACGCGGCAGACCACCACCTACACGCATCTGACCGCCTCGGACTCCTGGCGCCGCCGTGCCGTCCAGACCACCTTCGACGGCTACGGCATGCCGGTCACCGTCTACGACTCCGGCCTGTACGGCACCGCCGGGGACGAGACCTGCACCCGCACCTGGTACGCCCGCAACACCGCCGCCGGACTGACCGACCTGGTCTCCCGCAGCCGCACCGTCGGCACGAAGTGCACCGTCGCCGACGCCGACCTCGACCTGCCCGCCGACACCGGCAGCCGCGGCGACGTCCTCTCCGACACCGCCACCGTCTACGACGACCCGACCGCCACCGCCTGGACCGCGAACCAGACCCCCACCAAGGGCCTCGCCACCTGGACCGGCCGCACCAAGGGCTACACCAGTGCCGGCGCGCCGAGTTGGCAGACGCTCGCCACCGAGACGTACGATGTCCTGGGCCGCACCCTGTCGACCACCGACGCCGCAGGCCACACCTCGTCGACGGCCTACACCCCCGCCACCGCGGGCCCCCTGACCCGGACCGTCAAGACCGACGCCAAGGGCTTCCGCACGGTCGAGTTCCTCGACCCGCGGCGCGCCGTCCCCGTCCGCTCCTACGACGCGAACCTCAAGAAGACCGAGCGCACCTACGACGCCCTCGGCCGGCTGACCGCCGTCTGGGGCCCCAACCGCTCCAAGGGCGCAGGCCAGGCGGCCACCGCCACCTTCACCTACCGGATGCAGGCGAATGCCCCGTCGTGGGTGTCGTCCTCGTCCCTCAAGGCCGACGGCACCAGCTACAACACCAGCTACGCGCTGTACGACGCACTCCTGCGTCCCCTGCAGACCCAGGCGCCGTCCCCGCAGGGCGGCCGGCTGCTGACCGACACCCGCTACGACTCGCGCGGCCACGCCTACGAGACGTACACCGGCATCTTCGACCCCACCACCTCGCCGAACGGGACGTACACCCGCGCCGAGTACGGCGAGGCACCGACGCAGACGGAGACCGTCTTCGACGGCGCCGGCCGCACCGTCGCCAGCACGCTCCACGTCTACGGCGTCAAGAAATGGACCACCACGACGAGCTACACCGGTGACTCCACCGCCACCAGCGCCGTCCAGGGCGGCACGGCCATCCGTACCATCACCGACGCCCGCGGACGGATGGTCGAATCCCGCGAGTACGCCTCCACCAGCCCCGCCGACCCTCAGTACGGCGGCACGCTCGGCAACGGCTACGCCTCGGTGAAGTACACCTACGCCCTCGATGACAAGAAGAGGTCCATCACCGGCCCCGACGGCGCCAATTGGACCTACGGCTACGACCTGTTCGGCCGCCAGACCACCACCGGAGACCCGGACAAGGGCACCTCGACGACCGAGTACGACGCCCTCGACCAGCCCGTCAAGACCACGGACGCCCGTGGCACGGCCGTCCTGACCGCCTATGACGAGCTGGGCCGCGAGACCGGCACTTGGCAGGAATCGAAGACGGACGCCAACCAGCTGACCGCCCGCACCTACGACGGCGTTTTCAAGGGCCTGCCCGACAGCACGACCCGCTACGTCGGCGGCAAGACCGGCGAGGCGTACACCAAGTCCGTCACGGCCTACGACAGCCTGTCCCGGCCGACCGGGACCCGGCTCACGCTGCCGTCGAACGACCCGCTCGTCGCCGCGGGCGCGCCCGCGACCGTCGACTTCTCCAGCTACTACAACATCGACGGCACTCTGCAGAACAGCTCCGAACCGGCGCTCGGCGGACTGCCCTCCGAGATCGTCGACTACGGCTACGACGGCCTCGGCAACGTCACCTCGGTCACCGGCACCACCGGCTACCTGCGGGCCGCCGACTACTCGGCCCTGGGTCAGGTGCAGCAGCTCACGCTCGGCACCGGCGGCTCGGGAGCCAAGAACGTCTACATCACCAACACCTACGAACAGGGCACCGGACGGCTCACCCGCAGCCACGTCACGGACCAGACACACCCGTACATGCTGCAGGACCTCACGTACGGCTTCGACGACGCCGGCAACATCACCTCCATCGCCGACCCGACCACGCTCGGCGGCAGCACGGCCGCCGAGACCCAGTGCTTCGCCTACGACGGCCACCGCCGCCTCACCGAGGCCTGGACCCCGTCCTCGCAGAAGTGCTCGGACGCCCGCGCCGCCACCGCCCTCGGCGGCCCAGCACCCTACTGGACCAGCTGGGCGTACAACGACGCGGGACAGCGCACCCGCCAGACCCAGCACACCGCCGCGGGAGTCACCGCCACCGACTACTGCTACACCGGCGACCAGCCCCACACCCTCACCGGCACCAGCAGCAGCGGCTGCGCGCTGTTCACCCCCGGCTACGCGTACGACGCCACCGGCAACACCACCAAGCGCCCCGGTACGACCGGCAGCCAGGATCTCGACTGGTCTCCCGAGGGCAAGCTCAGCAAGATCACCGAGAGCGGGAAGGACACCGACTACCTCTACGACGCCGACGGCACCCTGCTGATCCGCGCCATCGAGGGCGGCGAGCGGGTCCTCCACCTCGGGGCCACCGAACTGCACCTCAAGGCCGACGGCACCACCTGGGCCAAGCGCACCTACGGCGCGGCCGGCCAGACCATCGCCGTCCGCACCAACCAGTCGGGTACACAGAAGCTGTTCTACCTCGCCGGCGACCACCACGGCACCCAGTCCCTGGCGATCACCTCCGACACCCAAGCTCCGGTCAAGCGCCGCAGCACCCCGTTCGGCGCCCACCGCGGCGCCACCACGGGCGGCGGCTGGCCCACGGACAGCGGCTTCCTCGGCAACACGGCCGACAAGCGCACAGGTCTGACACACATCGGGGCACGCGAGTACGACCCGTCGACCGGCCAGTTCATCAGCGTCGACCCGCTCCTCGCCCTCGACCAGCCCCAGTCGCTGAACGGCTACAGCTACGCCAACAATTCCCCGGTCACCTTCTCCGACCCGGACGGCCTCCGCCCGCTCGGCCCCACCGGCGAGGGCATCGACCGTGACAACCAGTGGGCCAAGGACCGCGGCATGGACGCCGGGTACACCTACGACAACGGCAAGTGGAACTGGAAGCAGACACCCAGGAAGGACCCCGTCTCCCAGAAGAAGTACGCGGCCTACCAGGCCAGCCCCACCACCTACCTGATCAGCGACGGCGCCGCCCAGCAGCGGGCCGCGCAACAGCAGGCGGCCCGCCAGGAGGCCCTCGCCGAGGCCAAGGCCAAGGCTCAGGCCAAGGCGGAGCGGGAGCAGCGAAAGAAGGACGGCGTCATCGGGAGCCTTCTGAAGGGCAACTTCAGCAACGCCTGGGACAACACGACGGACAACGTCGGCAACGCCTGGGGCAGCATCAGGGACTCCGGGTTCGGCCAGTGGGTCGGTGACCACTGGCGCGGCCTTGCCCAGATCGGCGCCTTCGCGGTATGCGTCGCCGCCTCAGCTGGACTGTGCTTCGCCGCCGGCGTGGCACTCTGGGCAGCGGACAACTACGCCGACTACAGGAACGGAAACTTCTCCGGCACGAAGGCGCTGAAGGGCGCAGCCTGGACACTGGCAGGCGGCGCCCTCGGTAGAGGAATCGCCGGTAGCTGGGGCGCCTGGCGCTCGGCAAGCGCCTTCAGTCGCGGCCCGGCCGGCGCGGCACCCGCGCTCTGGCGGGGCAGCGTACGCCCGCAGGGCGCTCAAGGGGCGGTGAGCTGGGCTGTCTCCGGCCGGGACATGGCCGTTAACGCCGGCATCACGTGGTCAACCTGTGGTGCAGGCTCACTGAGCGCCGCTGGAAGGGGATGCTGATGGACACCGCATGGCGCATCAAGAGACGTCGAGGCGCCCGTGAGGTTCTCCGGCGCAAGAGCGGCCCCATCGTCGGAGGAATTCTCGTCGTGGGCCTGCTGGCCTTCGGCATTGAGGGAATGACCACGGCAGTCCAAGCTCGAGGCTGGGAAGAAGCACCCCTGGGAGCCGGGATCATTCTGCCCGGCGTTCGCCTCATCTGGCGGTCCGTAGTCCGCCCGAAGGTAGAGATCCATTCGGACGGATTCCAGGTGTTCGGATTCTTCACCCGGATCTGGGTACCGGCCGGATCCGTCAAATCCATCTCCACCGAGCCCGGACTGCACATTCACACTGTGCACGGCGACGAGATCTTCGTTTCTGCGTTCTCGGGCTCCATGCTTGACCGAGGGCGTATTCCCCAGGCGGCTGCCCGGCTGCGACAAGCCCTGCCGAAGCGCCGGTTCCGCAAGGACCACGCACCCCATGCGGTGAGGGCCCCCGACTGGGCGCCCATGGATGTACTCCTCCTGTTCATCCTGGCAGTCGTCCTGAACGGATAACCACCTGAAGATCTCACGCAAGAGATCGGAATCTGAGGAGCGGGTTACCGCTCCTCAGATTCCGATCCCCACTAAGAGGTCATCTCATGTGGCATGGGCATCGCGACCTGCGCCCCCCGTCGATCACCGGCCCGAGCTACTGCTGAGAGGAGGCGGAGCGAATTCATGACGGACGACACCGTGGTCGCGACCTATCGGGAGATGGCCGAGGCCGCCGCGAGTCAGGCCGCCTACCGCAAGGTCGAACAACCGACGCTCCGCCCGGAGGCGGATGTCCGGCGGGTCGCGTGGTGGCGCGTGCGGGGGCTGCAGCGGGCCGCGCACGCACCCATCCTGCTGATGATCCTTGGCACGGACGGCCTGGCGGTCTACGCGGCCGAGTTGGTGCCGGACGACAACCGGCCGTTCTGGTTCGGGCTCGTGCCCCTGATCTCGCTGGGCGTCCTGGCGTTCGTGCTCACCGGAGTCCGACGTGCCTGGCGCATGGCCGGGGTCGCGCGCCGGGAGCCGGGGCAGACCGTGCGGTACCTGTTGCTGCACAGCTATGTTTCGGAAGCCCCCTGGCTGGTGCTCTTCCCGCTCACCGGGGGAGACGAGGCCGAGCCCATCGGAACACTGCCTCTGCAGTACGGGCCGATTCGGCATCGGTTCCGGGACCTTCCGGCTCCGGTCGGCGAGGCCGTGCTGTGCGGGGACGCGACATACCGTTCCGTGACCGTGCCGTGGATCGACGGGCAGGTGGTGTGGCCGTCTGCCGGGTACGGCGAGATCTACCTGGGCAGCGACCACGACATGCGCTTCGTCACGGAGCTCATCCGCCACGAGTAGCAGGGACCGGCCGAGCCCCGCCCCTTCGCCTTGCCGGGCGGAGGGGCGGGGTCGGTTCTGGGGGAGTCCGTCGGTACCGACCGGGCCCGCGAGGGGGTGAGCGGGTCCTCTGCCTCAGCGCTGCGGAGCCGCACCGCGGCTCGTGGAGACGCCTCCCGTCTCCCCACCCCGAGGAAAGGGCAGTGCCGCTCCCGACTGCCGGGCGACCGTCAGTCGTCGTCGCCGTCCCGGTCATCGCGGTCGTCACCGTCGTCGTCGCGGTCCACGGTGACCTTGCCGGTCTTCGCGTCCACACGCAGCTCGTGCTGCTTGCCGTCCTTGCCCGTGATGTCGACGTCCCAGCGCAGGACGCTGCCCCGGCGGTTGTCGTCGTCGTCCAGGTCGATCGACGTGACGCTGCCCGGCGTGCTCTTCAGGGCCGCGGCCGCCGCCTGGTTCAGGGTGACCGTGGAGGAGCGGGGCGCGTACCGGTCGCGGTCGTCGTTGTCGTCGTCGCGGGTCTTCAGGACCTTGCCGTTGCCGGCGTCGACCGTCACGTCGTGCCACTGCTGGTCGGACCCGCGGACGTCCAGCTCCCAGACCGCCCGGCCGTCGTGGTCGTCGTCCAGCTCGGCCTCGGTGACCGTGCCCGGGACGCTCTTCAGGGCGGCGGCGACAGCTCGGTCGAGGGAGATCCGAGTGGTCTTCGCGGCGGCCGGGACCCGGCCGTCGGGGGCGTCGTCTGCGAGGCTCACGGCGCTCGCGCTCTTGGCGGGCGTACGGTCGCGGTCGCCGTCGCTTTCCGCGAAGGCGACGGTGGCGGCGGTGGTGCCGCCGATGAGAACGGCCGCGGTGATCGCCGCGATGGTGACGTTGCGCTTCATGAGGTTCCTCCCCGAGAGAGTGCTGAGGGCTGCTGTGCTGTTCGACGTGGTCCACACTGCCGGGACGTTGCTGAACGCAGCCTGAAGCCACATGAAGGCGCCTTCAGGTCGAGTTTGCGAGGCTGTGCGCATGCGCCTGTTGATCGTGGAGGACGAGAAGCGACTCGCGGTGTCCCTGGCCAGGGGACTGACCGCCGAGGGTTTCGCCGTGGATGTCGTGCGCGACGGGCTGGAAGGGCTGCACCGGGCGAGCGAGGGCGCCTACGACCTGGTGATCCTCGACATCATGCTGCCCGGCATGAACGGCTACCGCGTCTGCTCGAACCTGCGCGCCGCCGGACACGAGGTGCCGATCCTCATGCTGACCGCCAAGGACGGCGAGTACGACGAGGCCGAGGGGCTGGACACCGGCGCCGACGACTATCTGACCAAGCCCTTCAGCTACGTCGTCCTCGTTGCCCGGGTCCGCGCCCTGCTGCGCCGCCGGGGAGCCGGCACCGCCGCGCCCGTCCTGACCGTCGGGCCCCTGCGCATCGACACCGCCGCCCGCCGGGTGATCCGCGGCGAGGGCGAGATCGCGCTCACCGCCAAGGAGTTCGCGGTGCTGGAGCAACTGGCCCTGCGCGCGGGCCAGGTGGTCAGCAAGGCGGAGATCCTGGAGCACGTCTGGGACTTCGCCTACGACGGCGACCCCAACATCGTCGAGGTCTACATCTCCACCCTGCGCCGCAAGCTCGGCGCCACCGCCATCCGTACCGTGCGCGGCGCGGGCTACCGGCTGGAGGCGAGTTGAGGTCCGTACGGGCCAGGGCCGCCCTCGGGGCCATGCTGGTCGTCGCCGTCGCCCTGGTCGCGGCCGGCCTGGCCGTGCTCCTGGTCCTGCGGGCCAATCTGATCGACCAGGCGGACCTCCAGGCCGAGGTGGCGGCCCGTGGGGCGGCCGGACAGCTCGCCACGGGCACTCCGTACGACGACGTGGAGCTGGACGACGAGGAGGACCACCCGGTCCAGGTGACCGACGAGGAGGGCCAGGTCGTCATCGTGTCCAAGGACCTGCGGGCCCTCACCGGCACCGGCACGTCCGGTGTCACCCCGGTGCCCTCGGCCTCGGCGGGGGCCTCCCTTCCGCCCGGCGAGGACGACGACGAGGACGCCGACGACGACGACGGAAGCCGGCCGGGCCGGGGCGAGGTCTCCTCCGACGACCCGGACTTCTCCGACGGCACCGCCACCGTCGACCGCACCACCGCCGACTACCGCTTCGCCGCCGTCGAGGCGACCACCCCCGACGGCGTCACCCTCACCGTGTATGCGGGCGCACCGCTCGCCGCCGAGCAGGAGGCGGTGAACACGGTGAGCGGGGCCATGCTCACCGGCCTGCCGGTGCTCCTGGTGGTCGTCGCCGGGGTGACCTGGCTGGTGACCCGGCGTGCGCTGCGGCCGGTCGAGGGCATCCGCCGAGAGATGGCGGCGATCACCGCGTCGGAGGACCTGGCCCGCCGGGTGCCGGAGCCCGATTCGCGGGACGAGATCGCCCGGCTGGCCCGGACGACGAACGAGACGCTCACCGTTCTGGAGGCGTCCGTGGAGCGGCAGCGGCGGTTCGTCGCGGATGCCTCGCACGAGCTGCGCTCCCCGATCGCCTCGCTGCGCACCCAGCTGGAGGTGGCCGAGGCCCACCCGGAGCTGCTGGACCTCCCGGGCGCGGTCGCCGACACCGTACGGCTGCAGGTGCTGGCGGCGGACCTGCTGCTGCTGGCCCGGCTGGACGCGGGGGAGAAGCCCGGGAGCGCCACGGTGGAGCTGGGAGCGCTGGTCCGGGAGGAGGTGTCGCAGCGCACCGGGGACCGGATCGCGGTGGCTGTTCAGGTGCCGGAGGGCGGTGCGTTCGAGGTGAACGGGTCGCGCGGGCAGCTGTCCCGGGTGATCGGCAACCTGCTGGACAACGCCCAGCGGCACGCCGAGGGGAGCGTCGCGGTGTCGGTGGCGGCCGACGGGCGCGGCGTGCGGGTGGGGGTCCGGGACGACGGGGCCGGCGTTCCCAGGGACGAGCGGGAGCGGATCTTCGAACGGTTCGTCCGGCTCGACGACGCCCGCAGCCGGGACGACGGCGGCGCCGGCCTCGGTCTGGCCATCGCCCGGGATGTCGCCTCGCGCCACGGCGGGACGCTGACGGTGCACCGGGCGGCCGAGGGCGGTGCGGCCTTCCGGCTGTGGCTGCCCCGCTCGGCCTGATCCGGACGACGGCCCCTACAGCTTGCCGCGCTTGCCGCGCAGGTGTTCCACGATCGGTGTCAGTGCCGCGTGCAGGTCGGTGAGCGCTTCGGGGGACAGCAGGTCCATGAAGTGCTGCCGCACCGAGGCGACGTGGTGCGGGGCGACCTTCCGCATGGTCTCCGCGCCGTGCTCGGTGAGGACCGCGAACAGTCCGCGCCGGTCCGATTCGCAGTGGGTGCGACGGACCAGTCCGGCGGTCTCCATACGGGTGATCTGGTGCGAGAGCCGGCTCTTGGACTGGAGGGTGGCGGCGGCGAGGTCGCTCATCCGCATCCGCTGGTCGTCCGACTCGGAGAGGTTGACCAGGATCTCGTAGTCGTTCATCGTCAGGCCGAACGGCTGGAGGTCCTTCTCCAGTTGGTGCGTCAGCAGCCTGCTGACGTCCAGGTGGGTGCGCCAGGCGGACTGCTCCGTGTCGCTCAGCCAGCGGGTGGCCGTCTCGGTCTCCATATATGGATTCTACCTAAGAAGTTGAAAGCCGGACGAAATGGGGGAGTGTGACGACCGGTACTCCCGGCTCGCCGGAGTGCCGACAGGCCCGTCGGCAAGTACCGACGGCTGGGCGCAGACGTTCGACATCACACTCCGCAGCCTACCGCTCACCACCCGAAGCGGCGCTGGAGGTCCCCCAGTTGGCCGGGCATGCGCGGGGCGGATCCGGGCCGGCCGCCGCCGCCCGGAACGCCCGGCTCGTCCGGCACCATGCCCGCCGCCTGCTGCGCCATCAGCGCCTCGCTCGACTGGAGCAGCACCGTGCCCGCCCCGACGAACTCGAACTGGTGCTCCTCGCCCGACGTTCCGCCGATTCCCGTGAGTGACCGGATACCGCCCATCACGCCCGTCATATAGCCGTGGTCGTAGTGGTGGCACGGGGAGGGGCAGTCGGCCCAGCCCACCAGCGCCTGCGGATCCACCCGCAGCGGCGGCTCCATGAACACCACGGGGCCGTTCGACGCGGCCACGAACTTGCCCGTGCCGATCAGCGTCACGAACCCCGGCACGATCGACTGCTTCAGCGCCATCGTCGGCTGGTACGCCAGCAGGTTCCCGGACCGGATGGTGAGGTTCCCGTCCTCCAGGTCGAAGGAGTTCACATCGAAGGCCCGGTCCGCCAGCAGCATCTTCCCGCTGCCCTCGGCCACCACCCAGTCGCTCGCGTGCAGCGGCGAATGGAAGCCGGCGCGCACCAGCCGCTCGAACCGGCCGTGCCCGATGCCGTCGAACTGGATCTGCCCGTAGTAGGCGATCATCTTGCCCTTCTGCAGGAACCACTGGCTCCCCTTGAGCTCCACGCAGAAGGTGTAGGAGTTGACGTTGTCGTCCGACGGCAGCGTCATGGGGTCGAAGGCCACGGGTGTGCTCACCTGCCTTTCATGAGGTCCCGGCGTTCACGCCTGGGGAGCGGTCTGGTCGCGTGGTGATGCGGTCAGCCCCTGCAGCCGGTTCAGGGTGCGGAGCGTTTGTGTCGCTGTCGGCATCACCGAGGCAATGCGAACGCGTGTTCCTGTCTTCACTGGTCGGGGTAGTGCTTGCGGGATTGGGGTGCCTTTGTGCTGCTGTCGCACATATGGTCCTTCGGGAGGTCCGGGGCAGCGCAGTATTCCGGTCTGGCCGTGGGGGAGGAGGTGGCGATGGTTGTCGAGGTCGGGCATGCCCGCTTCACGTACCGGCTGCGTGTGTCGTCCACTGCCCGCGCCGCTCTCGCGACGGAGTGGGACCGGTGCCGGTGGCTGTGGAACGAGTGCGTCGCCAAGTCCACGGCAGTACATCTGCGGAACAAGTCCACCGGCGAGAAGGTCACGTGCGGTCCAGCGCAACTCGACAGGATGCTGACCGAAGCCCGTGCCCGCATGCCGTGGCTGCGTGAGGGCTCGTCGGTTGCCCAGCAGCAGGTCATCCGTGACTTCGGTCGCTCCCGTGCCAAGGCCCACAAGGACATCGCGGAGCGTCTGCCTGTGGCGCGTCGGGCCGGGATGCCGGGATGGAAGACGAAACGCGAGGCACTTCCTTCCCTCAACTACACCAAGCGTGGGTTCCGGTTGAAGGACGGCCGGCTGCACCTGGCGGGCGGCATACCTGTGACGGTCGTGTGGTCGCGGGAGCTGCCGCATGAGCCGTCTTCGGTGCGCGTGTACCAGGACAGTGTTGGGCATTGGTACTGCTCGTTCGTCATTCCCGCTCAGGTCGAGCTCCTGCCGGAGACCGGCCGCGTCCTTGGTGTCGACTGGGGTGTGAGAGAGGCCGCGACCACGACGTCCGACGCGCACGACCTGCCGCACGCCGAGCACGGCGGGAGGGCCCGGGCGAAGGTGGTCCGGTACGACCGGATGATGGCTCGCCGCAGGCCGAAGAAGGGCCGCCCCGGATCCAAGGGCTACCGCGAAGCGAAGAAATTGCGCGCGAAGGCGCACAAGAAGGTCGCGCGGCAGCGTGAGGACACCGGCCGTAAATGGGCCAAGAAGGTCGTCCGCAACCACGACGCCATCGCTGTCGAGGACTTCCGCCCGAAGTTCCTTGCCAAGACGACCATGGCCCGGAAGGCCGCTGACGCCGCCATCGGCACCACCAAGGCCGCTCTGATGGAGATGGGCCGTAAGCATGGGCGGGACATCCGCCTCGTACATCCCGCGTACACCACGATGGACTGCGGCCGCTGCGATGCGAGAGCCAAGCACGCACTGCTGCTGGGTGAACGCACCTACACCTGCACCGCATGCGGCAACGTGTCCCCACGGGACAAGAACTCCGCACGCGTCATGCTTGTCCGGGCTGGTCTCCACCCGGCTGGTGCCGATGGCAGAAGACCTCCTGGAGCGCTGCTCCAGGAGGCAGCCTGAGCCAGGAATCCCCTGCCCTTCGGTGAGGGGAGGATTCAAAGCTTCTCCTCCGAGGCCTGGACGTACACCGCACCACTGCCGCTCAGCTCCAGCTGGAACGCCTCGCCGGAGCCCCGCCCCACCATGTCCCGCCAGCCGACCGCCGTGGACAGCTTGTTGCGGACCTCGCCGTGATGGGCGACGTACGCCTGCGGGTCCACATGGACGTCCCGGCCCGGGGCGATCGGCAGTTCGATCACCCCGCCGTGTGCCATCACCGCGACCGCGCCGTGCCCCTTGAGGGTGGTGGTGAACAGGCCCTGGCCGGTCACCTGGCCGCGCACCATGCCCATCACCCCGCCCTGCGAGCCCATGAACATCGTGCCCTGCTGGAGCGTCCCGTCGAACGCGAGCAGCCGGTCGGCCTCCACGTACAGGGTGTCGCCGGACAGGCTGATCACCTGGATGTGGTGGCCGCCGTGGCCGAACAGCACCGTGCCCGATCCCTCGACCGTCATCAGCGGTGTCGACTCGCCCGCCACCCGGCGGCCGATCATCGACGCGACGCCGCCCTGGCCGCCCTGGATGTTCGGGGTGAAGGACACCTCGCCCCGGTACGCCAGCATCGCGCCGCGCTGGCTGAACAGCTTCTGGCCCGGGGCGAGGGTGGCCTCGACCATCTTGGAGTTGATCTCCCGGAACGGCATCAGACATCGCCCCCGACGGTGTTGCGCTCGCTGGGCTGTACGTAGACCAGGCCGTCGCCCTCGAAGCGGATCTGGAACGCCTCCCCGGAGCCCTCGCCCATCAGCGTCCGGAAGTTCACCCCCGCCTGGAAGTTCTGCTGGAGCCGGCCCTGGTGGGCGATGTACGCGCCGGGGTCGACCGTCAGCGGATACTGCGGCGACACCCGCAGCAGCACCGCCGCGCCGTCCGACATGATCGCCGCCTGCCCGGTGCCCTCCACCGTGGTGGTGAACAGCCCGTTGCCGCTCGCCCCGCCGCGCAGCCCGGTGAACGTGGTGCCCGTGCGCAGCCCGGCGTCGGTGGCCAGCAGATTGCTCGCCTCGACGTACAGCGTGTCACCGTGCAGCGCGACCAGGTTGATCTCGCTCGCCCGGTCGGCGAAGTAGCAGGTGCCCTGCCCGGACACCTCCATCACCGTCATCTGTTCGCCGGTCAGCCGGCGGGTCACCATGCCGCGGATCCCCTCACCGCCACCGGTCATCTTCTTGAAGGTCATCCGACCGTCGTACGCGACCATCGAGCCGTTCTTCGCCTTGACGGAATCGCCGGCCAGATCGACGGCGAGCGTCTTGCTGCCTTGGAGTCGGAACATCGCCACGCGACGACGGTAGCCCCCCGCCCCGCGTCACGGCCAGAGGCTCCGGAACCGTTACGCCCCCGATGCGTACCCCGACCGGCCCTGATATGCGGCGATACGCGCACCGGCGGACGGGCCAGCCCCCGCCGCCGGGGGCGGGCCGGCGCGATGCCACAATGGGGGCGGCTTGTGCCTGGATTCACAAGCCCTCGCGACCCTCCCACCGAAGGTGCCCCTGTGGACATCAAGACCGCTTCCGCCCTGCACCGGCTGCGCCTCATCTCGATTCCCGAGGCGCTGTCCTTCCCCGCCCTGATCCTCTTCGGCTCGATCCTCAGCCGCGTCTCGGACATCGACTTCCTGATGATGCCGCTCGGCCTGATCCACGGCGTGCTCTTCGTGATCTACGCCGTGTTCCTGCTCGACGTCTGGATGAAGGCGAAGTGGCCGCTCAAGCGCGTCGCCCTCTTCTTCGGCCTGGCCCTGATCCCCTTCGGCGGCCTCTACGGCGACAAGCTCCTCAAGGGGTACGAGGCCGACGGCGTCATCGCCGCCCGCGCCCGCCGCGAAGGCACGGTCAGCGCGTGATCGTCGCGTTCTCGGTCTCCCCGCTCGGCGTCGGCGAGGACGTCGGGGAGTACGTCGCCGACGCCGTGCGGGTCGTCCGCGCATCCGGGCTGCCCAACCGCACCGACGCCATGTTCACCTCCATCGAAGGGGAGTGGGACGAGGTCATGGACGTCGTCAAGCGCGCCGTGGCCGCCGTCGAGGCCCGCGCCGGCCGCGTGTCGCTGGTGCTGAAGGCCGACATCCGGCCCGGTGTCACCGACGGTCTGGCCTCGAAGGTCGAGACCGTGGAGCGGTATCTCGCCCCCTGACGCACCGTTCGCACGGGACCTCCCGCGTTCACCCGAAAGGCCCCCGGCACCACACGCCCGGGGGCTTTTCCGGTTCCGGACCAAAAACCGCTCACTCGGACCTGCCAAGTCGACACGCCGTTAGCTGTCCCCTCTTGTGGGGATATCAACCCGTTCGACAGTGGGAGGCACGGTGCGGTCGGAGGGCTACGACTACGACACCTACAGCCGGCTCGCGGGTCCGCTCACGGAGCCGGATCCGACGGGGTACCGGGTGCGCTACAAGAGCCTGCTCTCGACGGAGAAGCACCGAATAAGAGCCGTCCTGCTGATGACGCTCGCCCCGGTGCTCACGGGCGTCCTGCTGCTGTACCTGGTCTGGCCCACGCACTGGACCGAGCGGGAGAACGGGGAGCGCTGGCTGGTCGTCGCCGACACCGTGATGCTGGTGTCGATCGCCCTGATCGAGCTGTTCATGCTGGTCAACGTGGTCTCCATCGCGCACGCCACGCTCGTCGCGCGGGACCCCGTCCCGGTGACGCCCGAGCCCGGCACCCGGGTCGCCTTCCTGACCACGTACGTCCCCGGCAAGGAACCGCTCTCCATGGTCCGCGCCACCCTCAAGGGCGCCGTACGGCTGAGGCACTCCGGCCCGCTGGACGTCTGGCTGCTCGACGAGGGCGACGACCCCGGGGCCCGGATGCTCTGCGCCGAACTGGGCGTCCACCACTTCACCCGGCGCGGGGTCCCCGAGTGGAACCGGGACAAGGGCGTCCACAAGGCGAAGACGAAGCACGGCAACTACAACGCCTGGATCGCCCTGCACGGCGGCGACTACGACTTCTTCGCCTCCGTCGACACCGACCACGTGCCCATGCCCAACTTCCTGGAGCGGATGATGGGCTACTTCCGCGACCCGGACATCGCCTTCGTCGTCGGACCGCAGGTCTACGGCAACTACGACTCCGCCGTCACCAAGGCCGCCGAATCGCAGCAGTTCCTCTTCCACGCCCTGATCCAGCGCGCGGGCAACCGCTACGGCGCCCCGATGTTCGTCGGCACCAACAACGTCGTCCGCATCGCCGCCCTGCGGCAGGTCGGCGGCCTGTACGACTCGATCACCGAGGACATGGCCACCGGCTTCGAGATCCACCGCCGCCGCAACCCGCTCACCGGGCACTACTGGCGTTCCGTCTACACCCCCGACGTGCTGGCCGTGGGCGAGGGGCCCGCCTCCTGGACGGACTTCTTCACCCAGCAGCTGCGCTGGTCCCGGGGAACGTACGAGACGCTGCTCAAGCAGTACGGCAAGGCGCTGTTCCGGGTGCCCCCCGGCCGGCTCCTCAGCTACACGCTGATGCTCGTCTACTACCCGATGACCGCCGTCAACTGGCTGCTCGGCGTCCTCAGCTGTGTGCTCTTCCTCTGGTTCGGGGCGTCCGGCACCCAGGTCGCCGCCTCCATCTGGCTGATGCTCTACAGCGACGCCGCCGCCCTCCAGATCGGGCTCTACCTCTGGAACCGCCGGCACAACGTCTCCCCGCACGAGCCCGAGGGCTCCGGCGGACTCGCCGGCATGGCCATGTCGGCGCTCTCCGCGCCGATCTACCTGAAGTCGCTCGGCTCGGCCGTGCTGCGCACCGACGGCCGGTTCATCGTCACGCCCAAGGGCGGCCAGGCCTCCCCGGACCGGCTGCTCACCTTCCGTATCCATCTCTTCTGGGCGGCGGTCCTGCTCTCCTCGCTCGCCGCTTCGGTGTATCTGGACCACACCCATGTGGCGATGCGGACCTGGGCGACGCTGGGCCTGGCGATATCCCTCTCCCCGGTCCTCGTGTGGGCCTGGACCGTCCGGCAGGACAAGCGCGCCGAGGCGGCGCGCGCCGTCCCCGTCCCGACGCCCCCGCCGCTCGAACCGACATACGTCACCACTACCACCCCCGCCCCGCCGGCGGCCACCACGGCGAGCGCCGGCACCGCCACCACCACCGCAGGAGGGAACTGAACCATGAACTACCGGCCCTCGAAGAAGATGAGGAAGACGCTCCTGGGAGGCGGCGCGGCCGTGCTGCTGGCCGGGCTGAACGCTCCCGCGGCGCTGTCCTTCGCCGAGGACAGGTACCACGCGTACAAGATCGACCAGCCGGCGTACAAGGCGGAGTACGGCTCCTGGGAGCAGGTGAACATCCCGAAGGACTACCGCACCAACGCCATCCACGCGGCGCTCCTGCACACCGGGAAGGTGCTGATCGTCGCGGGCTCCGGCAACGACGAGAAGAACTTCGACGCGGGCACCTTCGACACCGTGCTGTGGGACCCGGCCGAGAACACCTTCCAGAAGATCCCCACCCCCGAGGACTTCTTCTGCGGCGGCCACGCCCAGCTGCCCGACGGCCGCCTCCTGATCGCGGGCGGCACCGCCCGCTACGAGGTGCTCGACGACAAGGTGAAGCGGGCCGGCGGCGGTATGCGGGTCAAGAACGAGAACCCGGACAAGCCGCTGAAGCTCAAGAAGGGCACGGTCTTCCGCTCGCCGTCCGGCGTGGAGTACAAGGCCACGTTCGACGTCACCGTCCCCAAGGCCAAGCGCGAGTTCGAGGTCGACTACTTCGAGAGCGGCCAGATGAAGCCCTGGAAGACCAAGGTGACCGCCGCCGAACAGCGGGTGTTCGTCGAGGCGGTGGAGGACGGCCCCGAGGCGGTGGCGACGGACGCCGCGCAGTACGAGATCGTCGGGCTCAAGGGCAAGGACGCCGACAACTCCTACGGAATCGCCGAGAAGATCACCATGGACAAGCAGGACTTCCAGGGGATCCGCGCCGCCTACGAGTTCGACCCGACGGCGGAGAAGTACGTCAGCGTCGACCCGATGAAGGAGGCCCGCTGGTATCCGACGCTCGTCGGCCTGGAGGACGGCAAGGTGCTGGCCGTCTCCGGTCTCGACGACGTCGGCGCGATCCTCCCGGGCGACAACGAGGTCTACGACCCGAAGACCAAGAAGTGGTCCGAGGGCCCCTTCCAGTACTTCCCGACCTACCCGGCGCTCTTCCTGACCAAGGGCGGCAAGCTCTTCTACCCGGGCGCCAACGCCGGTTACGGCCCGGCGGACAAGGGGCGCGAGCCCGGGATCTGGGACATCGAGAAGAACACCTTCACCAAGGTGCCCGGCCTGACCGACACCGGCGAGCTGGAGACGGCGGCCTCGCTGCTGCTGCCGCCCGTGCAGGACCAGAAGGTGATGGTCCTCGGCGGCGGCGGGGTCGGCGAGTCCGACAAGTCCACGGCCCGCACGGCGGTCATCGACCTCAAGAAGGACAGCCCGGCCTTCGAACCGGGCCCCGACCTGCCGCAGGGCACGCGCTACCTGAACAGCGTGATCATGCCCGACGACACCGTCTTCACCAGCGGCGGATCGGTGGACTACCGGGGCCGCGGGAACAGCAACATCCTGAAGGCGCAGACCTACGACCCGAAGACCAACTCCTTCAAGGAGGCGGCCGAGCCGACGGTGGGGCGCAACTACCACTCGGAGGCGCTGCTGCTGCCCGACGGGCGGGTGGCGACCTTCGGATCCGACCCGCTCTACGCCGACAAGGACAACACCAAGCTCGGCAAGTTCGAACAGCGCATGGAGGTCTACACCCCGCCCGCGCTGCACCGGGGCAAGGGCGAGCGCCCGATGATCGGGACCGGCCCCGAGGACGCCGAGCGCGGCGCGACGCTCACGTACGAGAGCGCCGACGCGGACCGGATCGCCACCGCCCGGCTGATGCGGCCGAGCGCCGTCACCCACACCACCGACGTGGAGCAGCGCTCCATCGAGCTGGGCCTGAAGAAGAGTGACGGCAAGGTGAGCGTGACCGTGCCGGGCGACCCCACGCTGGTGCCGCCCGGCTGGTACATGCTCTTCGTCACGGACACCGACGGCATCCCCTCCGAGGCGAAGTGGGTCAAGGTCGCCTGAGCCCGGGAGCGACGGGTCGGGGCCGCCCGAGCGCGGAGACGTTCGCCCCGTGTCTCAGGAGGCGGCGCGCCTGGCCAGGCCCAGCGCGTACTCCGGCCACCAGTCGCCGGCCGGCGGGCCGCCCCGGCAGGTGCCGTCGGACTCGCCCGGCCGCTTGATCCACAGATAGGCGTCGAGCCGGTCGTCCCCGGTGTCGGTGGTCGGCGGCGTGCCGAGCCCCCGGCCCGGCGGATTGCACCAGGCGTCCTCACGGCCCCCGGACAGGGGGCCGTTGCCGTTGCGGCTGGTGTCGATCACGAAGTGCGAGCCGCCCACGGCGTCGGAGAGCCGGTCGGCGTACGCCTTCACACGCTCGTTCGACTGGAAGTTGGAGACGTTCAGCGAGAAGCCGTCGGCCCGGTTGATGCCGGCCCGTCGCAGCGGCTGCGCCATCTTGGACGGCTCGTCGATCCAGTCCGGGTTGCCCGCGTCCAGGTAGACCCGGGTGTTCGGCCGGGCCTTGAGCGTGTCCACCGCCTCGGAGAGGAGCTGGTAGCGCTCGGCGTGGTGCTCGGGCGGGGTGCAGCCGTCCGTGATGTGGGAGAGGGCGTCCGGTTCCAGGATCACGGTGGCGCGCGCGTCCCCGATGGCGTCGGCGAACTCCCCGATCCAGGAACGGTAGGAGTCCGCGTCCTTCGCACCGCCCGCGGAGTAGAGCCCGCAGTCGCGGTGCGGGATGTTGTACGCCACGAGCAGGATGGTCTTCTTCGTGCGGGCGGCGGACTCCGCGGCGGCCCGGATCCCCGGGGCCGGGTCGTCCCACGCGGGCCAGTCGGCCACCGGCCGGCCGGAGATCCGCCGCAGCATCTTCGCCTCCGCCTCGCGCCCCTGCCGCTCCCAGGTGCGCACCTGGCGGGCCGCGTCGCTGTTCGGGTCGACCCAGTACGGGGAGGCCGCGCTCGGGGCGGGCTCTCCCCGGACGAGTTCGGTGCCCTCCTCGCCGCCCCGCGCGGCGTCCGGCGATGAGCAGCCCGCCGCGAGGACGGTGGCCAGGACGGCGGCGGTCAGGGCGGGAGCGGCACGCGGAAAGGCGCGGGAGAAGGCGCGGGGGAGAGCGAAGGCGCGGGGGACGATTCTGCGGCCGGACATCCAGACCCCTCGGACGGCGGTGGCTCACGGACACGGGAAACGTGAGCAATCGTGACACAACAGTTACGGGGAGTGGTGACGCGACACTGTCCGTGACCCGTATGCCGCGATGCCCCGAGGCCCTGATGCCCCGATGTCCCGGCCCTTCGGCGTTCCGATGGGCCATGCGCCTCAGCCGGAGGCGGCCAGCGCGATCCCGAGCGGTGTGCGCTCGTACAGCACCTGATGCCCGTAGCGCCGCGAGGTCAGCAGCCCCGCCCCGCGCAGCACGGACAGATGGGCCGACACGGACGAGGGGGCGAGGCTCAGCCGGTGCGCCAGGGCGCTCGTCCCCGCCGGTTCGTCCAGCGCGCACAGGACGTCGGCCCGGACCCGGCCCAGCAGCCGGGCGAGGGTTTCGGGCGTCCGGTCGCCGGCCCCGGACCAGAGCCCGCCGATACCGCGCGCCGGATAGATCAGTCCCGGCTGCCACGGCTCCTCGTGGCCTCCCACCACCTCCGGCCAGACGAAGACGCTCGGCATCAGCACAAGACCCTGCCCGCCCAGCACCCGCTGGTGGTCGCCCCGGGTCCCGGCCACGGTGAGCGTCGAGCCGTTCCAGCTCAGCCGCGGGCTCACCTCGCCCAGCAGCCGTTCCAGGCCGCTGTCCGCGAGCCGCCGGGAGTGGTAGGCGATGTCCGCCTCCAGCAGCGCCCGCAACCGGGGCCAGTACGGCTCGACCAGCGCCTGCCAGGCCCGCTCCAGCAGATCGGCGAGCTCGCGCACGGCCCGCGCCGGATCGGCCAGCAGCCGCCGCCCCGTCGCCGATTCGCTCCCGCCGGGCCGGTCCGCCAGCGCCGACGCCATATCGGCCCGCGCCACCTCCGGATCGATCGCCCGGACGGCCGTGATCTCCTCCTCGAACGTCGCCAGCGGCCCGATCGGGGGCGGACAGATGAAGTCCGGGTTGTGGCCGCTGTCCGGCATCAGCAGCCACAGCGGCTCCAGGTCCAGGGCCCCGGCCGCCTCCCGGATCCGGCGGAGCCACGGCAGGTGGTAGCCGTGGCGGTAGGGGCGGGACAGGGTGCGCACCGCCTCCTGGGTCTCGAACAGCGGTGACAGGGCGAACCGGCAGCGCAGCAGGTCGCTCTCGCCGAAGTGCAGCTGGAACGGCACGCCTCTCCCTCACCTCGCGGACCCCGGACATTCGTCTCCAGCCGAAAGTCTACGGCTCCGGTGCGGTCGGCCACAGGCTCGTCCCATGCCGACCGACACCCCCGCCCCGGCGGGCACTTCCACCACTCCGCGCGGCTACGGCGCGGTCTTCGCCGTCACCGAGTTCCGGGCCGTCTTCGCCGCGCATCTGCTCTCGCTGCTCGGCGTGGTGGTCAGCGAACTGGCGCTCACCGTGCTCGTCTACGACCTCACCGGCTCCCCGCTGCTCAGCGCGCTGACGTTCGCGCTGGGGCTGCTCCCGTACCTGATCGGCGGGACGCTCTTCGCCGGGGTCGCCGACCGCTACCCGGCCCGCCGCGTCCTGGTCGTCTGCGATCTGCTCTGCGCGGCCTGCGTCGCCGTGATGCTGGTGCCCGCCACCCCGGTCGCCGGACTCCTCGCCCTGCGCTGTCTGGTCGCCGCGATCGCGCCCGTCTTCACCGGGACCCGGATGGCGGCGCTCACCGACATCCTCGGCGAGGGCGACCTCTATGTGCTGGGCCGTTCGCTGCTGCGGATCGTCTCGCAGAGCGCGATGCTCATCGGGTTCGGCGCCGGCGGGGTGCTGCTCACCGTGCTGTCCCCGCGCGGCGCGATCTCCGTCACCGTGGTGACCTTCCTGTGCTCGGCCGCCCTGCTCCGCTTCGGCACCCGTGGCCGCCCCGCCCGCACCGCCACCGGCGACAGCGGCGGGACCCTCCTGAAGGAGTCGCTCTCCGGGGCCCGTCTGGTGCTGGGCGACCGCCGCATCCGGGCGCTGATGCTGCTGTTCTGGCTGCCCGCGATGTTCGTCGTGGCCCCGGAGGCGCTCGCCGCCCCGTACGCCGACGCGATCGGGGCCCCGCCCGCCGCGCTCGGGCTGCTGCTCTGCGCGATGGCCGTCGGGCACATCGGGGCCGAACTGTTCGTGGGGTCGGTGCTCAGCCCCCGTAACCGCTCCCGGATCGTCCTGCCGGTCGCCGCCGTCGGCCTGCTCCCGCTCCTCGTGTACGGGGTCCGGCCCCCTCTGCCGCTCGCCCTGGTGGCCCTCGCGCTGGCCGGCGCGGGCGCCGCGTACGTGATCGGGCTCGACCAGTGGTTCGTCGACGCCGTGCCCCAGGAGCTGCGCGGCCGGGCCATGACGCTGCTCACCGCCGGGCTGATGACCGTCCAGGGCCTCGGGATGGCGCTGGCGGGGCTTGCGGCCGAGTTCTTCCCCGTGCACCGAGTGGTCGCCGGATCCGGAATCATCGGTACCGTCTGCACGCTCCTGCTCGTCGCCGAGGTCCGCAGGACAGCCCCCGGACGGATGTCCGATACCGAAGGACGAGACGGGGCTGACCGGCATATGACCAGTCGGTAAGGTCGGTGCCGTGCCGAAGCCGCTCAGCCTTCCCTTCGATCCCATCGCCCGCGCCGACGAACTCTGGCAGCAGCGCTGGGGACCCGTGCCCTCGATGGGGGCGATCACCTCGATCATGCGGGCCCAGCAGATCCTGCTTGCCGAGGTCGACGCCGTCGTCAAGCCGTACGGGCTGACCTTCGCCCGGTACGAGGCGCTGGTGCTGCTCACCTTCTCCAAGGCCGGTGAGCTGCCGATGTCCAAGATCGGGGAGCGGTTGATGGTGCATCCGACCTCGGTCACCAACACCGTGGACCGGCTGGTCAGGTCCGGTCTCGTCGGCAAGCGGCCGAACCCCAACGACGGCCGCGGAACGCTGGCGGCCATCACCGACAAGGGCCGCGACGTCGTCGAGGCGGCCACCCGGGACCTGGTCGCGATCGACTTCGGCCTCGGGGTGTACGACGCCGAGGAGTGCGCCGAGATCTTCGCCATGCTGCGGCCGCTGCGGGTGGCGGCCCAGGACTTCGAGGAGAAGTGAACGCGGGCTTCCGGTGAGGCCGGGGCCGCGCGAAGATCGCCCCGGTCGTCCCGTTACGCTCGTAGCCATGAAACAGAACGTGCTCACCCGCTACCGGGTGATGGCCTACGTCACCGCAGTCTGGCTGCTCGTCTTCACCGTGGCGATCATCGCGAAGTACGGCTTCGAGACCGGCGACACCATGCTGATCTCCCAGATCCACGGCGTGCTGTTCATCGTCTACGTCGTCTTCGCGTTCGATCTCGGCTCCAAGGCGAAATGGCCCTTCGGCAAGCTCCTGTGGGTGCTGGCCGCGGGCTGCATCCCCTTCGCCTCGTTCTTCGTCGAGCCGAAGGTCAGCCGCGAGGCCCGCGCCCTGGTCACCGACCCCGCACCGGCCCCGGCCGAGGCCTGAGCCCCAGGGCTCCGGGATCACCCGAACCGCCCCGCGCGAAAAGCGCCGGGCGGTTTGCCATCGACATTTACTAGGACGTCCTAGTAAATTCGAAGGTATGGACGCTGACGCGATCGAGGAAGGCCGCCTCCGCTGGCAGGCCCGTTACGACAAGGCCCGCAAGCGTGACGCGGACTTCACCACGCTCTCCGGGGACCCGGTCGAGCCCGCGTACGGGCCACGCCCCGGCGACACGTACGAGGGATTCGAGCGGATCGGCTGGCCGGGGGAGTACCCCTTCACCCGCGGGCTGCACCCCACCGGCTACCGGGGCCGCACCTGGACCATCCGCCAGTTCGCCGGCTTCGGCAACGCCCAGCAGACCAACGAGCGCTACAAGATGATCCTCGCGGCGGGCGGCGGCGGACTCAGCGTCGCCTTCGACATGCCGACGCTGATGGGCCGGGACTCCGACGACCCGCGCGCGCTCGGTGAGGTCGGCCACTGCGGGGTCGCCATCGACTCCGCCGCCGACATGGAGATCCTCTTCGGTGACATCCCCCTCGGGGACGTCACCACCTCCATGACGATCAGCGGCCCGGCGGTCCCCGTCTTCTGCATGTACCTGGTCGCCGCCGAGCGTCAGGGCGTCGACCCGGGCGTGCTCAACGGCACGCTCCAGACCGACATCTTCAAGGAGTACATCGCGCAGAAGGAGTGGCTCTTCCAGCCCGAGCCCCACCTGCGCCTCATCGGCGACCTGATGGAGCACTGCGCCCGCGACATCCCCGCCTACAAGCCGCTCTCCGTCTCCGGCTACCACATCCGCGAGGCCGGGGCGACGGCCGCGCAGGAGCTGGCGTACACCCTCGCGGACGGCTTCGGCTACGTGGAGCTGGGCCTCTCGCGCGGCCTGGACGTCGACGCCTTCGCCTCCGGGCTCTCCTTCTTCTTCGACGCGCACCTGGACTTCTTCGAGGAGATCGCCAAGTTCCGCGCCGCCCGCCGCATCTGGGCCCGCTGGATGAAGGAGACGTACGGCGCGAAGACCGACAAGGCGCAGTGGCTGCGCTTCCACACCCAGACCGCCGGCGTCTCGCTCACCGCGCAGCAGCCGTACAACAACGTGGTGCGCACCGCCGTGGAGGCGCTCTCCGCGGTCCTCGGCGGCACGAACTCGCTGCACACCAACGCCCTCGACGAGACCCTCGCGCTCCCCTCCGAGCAGGCCGCCGAGATCGCCCTGCGCACCCAGCAGGTGCTGATGGAGGAGACCGGCGTCGCCAATGTGGCCGACCCGCTGGGCGGCTCCTGGTACGTCGAGCAGCTCACCGACCGGATCGAGGCCGAGGCCGAGAAGATCTTCGACCAGATCAGGGAGCGCGGCACCCGGGCCCACCCCGACGGGCAGCACCCCATCGGGCCGATGACCTCCGGCATCCTGCGCGGCATCGAGGACGGCTGGTTCACCGGCGAGATCGCCGAGTCCGCGTTCCAGTACCAGCGGGCCCTGGAGAAGGGCGACAAGCGGGTCGTCGGCGTCAACGTCCACCACGGCTCGGTCACCGGCGACCTGGAGATCCTCCGGGTCAGCCACGAGGTCGAACGCGACCAGGTCAGCCAGCTCGCCGACCGCAAGTCCCACCGCGACGACGCCAAGGTGACCGCCGCCCTGGACGCGATGCTCGCCGCCGCCCGTGACGGCTCCAACATGATCGCGCCGATGCTGGACGCGGTACGGGCCGAGGCCACGCTCGGCGAGATCTGCGGGGTGCTGCGCGAGGAGTGGGGCACCTACACGGAGCCGCCGGGCTTCTGAGCCCGTGAAAGGGGAGGGCCCGCCGGACGGCACGTTCCAGGGGCCCTCCCCGCTAGCTCCAGGGCCCTCCCCTCCCAGGGCTGTCCCGTAGGCGTCCTGCCGTCCACGGGCCCTGCCCGAACGTCAGTGTGAACAGCGCCCCGCCGCCGGGCGCCGCCCCCGCCGTCAGCTCCGCGCCGTGCGCGCGGGCGATCTGCCGGGCCATCGCCAGGCCGAGCCCCGAGCCGGGCAGGGCGCGCGCCGCCTCGGCACGGTAGAAGCGGTCGAAGACGTACGGGAGGTCCCCGGCCGGAATCCCCGGCCCGTGGTCCCGGACCGTCAGTTCGAGCCCGCCTTCGTCACCGCCCCCGCCACCGCGACCGCCCCCGGTCCCGTACGCGCTCAGCGCCACCTCCACCGGCGTGCCCGGCGGGCTGAACTTGGCCGCGTTGTCCAGCAGATTCGTCAGCAGCCGGGCCAGCCGCGCCGGGACACCGGGCCGGGTCGCCTCCGCCGCGCCCGGCTCCACCTCCAGCAGAAAACGGGTCCGAGGCCAGTGCGTCCGGGCCATGGCCACCGTGTGCTCCGCCACCTCCGCGATCCGCACCTCCTCCAGCAGCGGCAGCGGCTCCTCGTCCCGGGCCAGCTCGATCAGGTCGTTCACCAGCCCGGTCACCTCCCGGATCCCCCGCCCCAGCGCTCCCGAAGCCCGCTCGCGCTGCGCGGGCGTCAGCCGGTCCCCACGGGCCAGCAGCTCCGCGTTGGTGCGCAGCGCGGTCAGCGGGGTCCGCAGCTCGTGCGAGGCGTCCGCGACCAGCCGGCGCTGCGAGCTCACCGACTGCTCCAGCTCCCCGAGCATCGTGTTGAAGCTGGCCGCCAGGCGCGTCACCTCGTCCTGCCTGCCCGGCGGGCCCGGCGGCAGCTCGATGCGGTGGCGCGGGTCCCGGGTCACCGCGATCCGCTCGGCGGTCGAGGTCAGCCGGGCCACCGGAGCCAGGCCCGTGCGCGAGACGGCGTACCCGAGCAGCCCCGCCAGCAGCACACCCGCCCCGCCGACCGCGGCGAGCAGCACGGCCGCCCGCCGCACACCCTTCTCCACCGGGTCCGCGCGCAACGCCACCTGGAGCGCCCGCCCGTCCCCGAACCGGGTCGTCAGCATCCGCAGCGGCTGCCCGAAGCGGGTGACGTTGCTGTAGTACGGGGCCCGTGCCCCCGCCGCCACCTCCCGTACGGGGGCGGAGACGGGCAGCGGGTACGCGGCCGCCGAGTCCGCCGCCGGGTCCGCCGCCGGGTCGGCCGGGACGATCTGGGCGCAGGCGGGCGCGGAGAGGTAGCGGCACTCACCGGCCACGATCTGCGGGCCCTCGCCCCGGTTCTGCTGGACCACCCGGGTCGCCGACTGGGTGAGGGACAGGTCCAGCTGGTGCAGCAGCTCGTAGCGGATGACGAAGAACGCCGCCGCGCACACCCCGACCGCGACCAGCGCCACCGCCGCCGAGGCCGCCAGCGCCAACCGCGTACGCAGGGGCCGTCTGCGCCGCCAGAGAGGGTCTCCCGCCCGGACCGGACCGGGCTCGCGTGCCCCGGCACGCCCCAGCCTCCGCACCCCGCTCACGCCACGTCCAGCCGGTAGCCGAGCCCGTGCACGGTGTGGACGAGCCTCGGCTCGCCGCCCGCCTCCAGCTTCCGCCGCAGATAACCCACGTACACCGCCAGCGAGTTGGAATCGGGCCCGAAGTCCTGGCCCCAGACCCGCTCCAGGATCACCTCGCGCGGCAGCACCTGGCCCGGGTGCCTCAGCAGCAGCTCCAGCAGGGCGGCCTCGGTACGGGAGAACTCCACCGGGCGGCCGGCACGCCGCCCGGTCCGCGTCACCGGATCCAGCGTCAGGTCCGCGAAGGCGAGATCCCCGCCCGGGGCGGGCGGCGCGGCCCGCCGCAGCAACGCCCGTACCCGCGCCACCAGTTCGTCCAGCGCGAACGGCTTCACCAGATAGTCGTCGGCCCCCGCCTCCAGACCGTCCACCCGCTCGCTCACCGACGACAGCGCGGTCAGCACCAGCACCGGCGTCCGGTCCTCCACCGCCCGCAGCCTCCGGCACACCGCGAGACCGTCGAGCACCGGCATCATCACGTCCAGGACCAGCGCGTCCGGCTCCCAGGCGGCCACCGCCGACAGCGCGGCCAGCCCGTCGCCCACACCCCGGACCTCGTAACCCTCGACGCTCAGCCCATCCTCGACGGCGGCCCGCACGTCAGGATCGTCCTCGGCCACCAGAACCCTGCTCGTACCCCGCACACCGCTCGTGCCACCGATGCCGCTCATACCGCTCATACCCGAAGACTGCCAAACCGGACTCTTAGAACCCTCTTAAGCCGCCCGCCGAGAGTGGCGGCCATGCGCACACCACTCTCCGTCGTGATCGGTGCGGGCGGCACCGGCGGCCACATCTACCCCGGTCTCGCCCTCGCCGAGGCCCTGCGCCGCGCCGACCCGGACGCGGTCATCTCCTTCATCGGCACCGAACGAGGTCTTGAGACGACCCTGATCCCGGCGGCCGGCTACCGGCTGCACACCGTCGACATGATCCCCTTCGACCCCGCGCTCGGCGCGAAGCGCTTCCTGCTCCCGGCCGCGCTCCTCCGCTCCGGCGCCCAGGCCCGCTCGGTCCTGCGCACCCAGCAGGCCCAGGTCGTCGTCGGCATGGGCGGCTACCCGAGTGCCCCGGCGATCGTCGGCGCGAGGATGGCCGGGCTGCCCAGCGTGATCCACGAGTCCAACGCCGTTCCGGGCCGGGCCAACCAGTTCGCCGCCCGGCTCACCGGCAACCTCACCGTCGCCTTCGACGGCAGCCGCGCCCACCTCCAGGGCGGCGAGCGGGCACGGACCGTCGGCATGCCGATCGCCGCGTCGCTGGCCGCCCTGAACCGGCCGGCCCTGCGCGAGGAGGCCCGGCGCGCCTTCGGGATACCCGAGGGGGCGCGGGTCGTCCTCTTCAACGGCGGGAGCCTCGGCGCGGCCCGCCTCACCGCCGCTGCCGTGGACCTCGCCGCCCGCTGGCGGGGGCGCGGGGACGTCCACCTCCTGATCAAGACGGGCCCGGCCGCACTCGCGGAGACCCGGCGGAAACTGGCCGAGGCCGAGGCCGGGGCCGGTGCGGGGCCGGTCGCGCCGGGGGCGGTGGCGCCGGGGGCGGTCGCGCCGGAGCCGGTCGCGCCGGGGGTGTCCGACCCAGAGGTGTCCGGCCCGGGGGTGCCTGGTTCGGGGGTGCCTGGTTCGGGGGCGTCCGGCCCTGGGGTGTCCGGTCCGCCGCCCGTCGGCGCGGGCGTGGGGCCCGTCGCGCAGGCGGTGCCCTACCTCGACCGGATGGACCTCGCCTACGCGGTCGCCGACCTGGTGGTGTGCCGGGCGGGCTCGGCGACGATCGCGGAGCTGGCCACGACCGGGGTGCCCGCCGTCCTCGTGCCCTACCCGCACGCCCCCGGCGACCATCAGACCCACAACGCCCGGGTCCTCTCCGACGCCGGCGCCGCCCACCTCGTCCCCGACGCCGAGACCACCGCCGACCGGCTGGCCGGACTGATCGACCCGCTGCTCGCCGACCCGGCCCGGCTCGCCGTGATGGGACGCGCCGCCGACCCGGGCAACCACGCCCGCGCCGCCGACCTGCTGGCCGAGACGGTCATCCGCCTCGCCGCACAACCCTCCACCGCAAAGGAGTTCACCGCATGATCGACACCACCACCGACGGCTTCGCCGACTGGAACGGCCGCACGGTCCTCGTCACCGGGGCCGAGGGCTTCATCGGCTCCACCCTCGTCGACCTGCTCGTCCGACGCGGCGCACGCGTACGGGCGTTCGTCCACTACAAGCCGTACGCCGACAAGGGCCACCTCGCCCGCTACCTCGACGACCCGAACGGTCCGGTCGAGATGATCGCCGGGGACGTCGGCGACGCGGGCCGGGTGATGGACGCGGTCGAGGGCTGCGACACGGTCTTCCACCTCGCCGCGCTCATCGGCATCCCCTACAGCTACGACTCCCCGGGCGCGTACGTCCGTACGAACGTCGTCGGCACCGAGAACATCGCCGAGGCCTGCCGCCGCCACTCCGTCCGCCGCCTCCTGCACACCTCCACCAGCGAGGTCTACGGGAGCGCCCTGACCGCCCCGATCGGCGAGGACCACCCGCTCCAGCCGCAGTCCCCGTACTCCGCATCGAAGATCGGCGCGGACATGATGGCGCTGTCCCACTGGCACGCCTTCGAGCTGCCGGTGACGGTGGTGCGGCCGTTCAACACCTACGGGCCCCGCCAGTCGGCCCGTGCCGTCATCCCCACGATCCTCGCCCAACTGCACTCCGGGGCACGGGAGATCCGGCTCGGCTCGCTGACCCCGACCCGCGACTTCACGTACGTCACCGACACCGCGGCCGGATTCCTGGCGCTGGCCGGCTGCGACCGGGCCCTGGGGGAGAGCGTCAACCTCGGCACCGGCCGGGAGATTTCGGTCGGGGACCTCGCGAAGGCGCTCATCGCCGCCTCCGGCCGGGACGCCGAGATCGTCGTGGACCCGGCGCGGCTGCGGCCCTCCGGCAGCGAGGTGCAGCGGCTGCTCTCCGACAACACCCGCGCCCGCACGTGGGCGGGCTGGGAGCCCGAAGTCACGCTGGAGGAGGGCCTGGAGCGGACCTCGGCCTGGGTGGCGGAGCACCTGCACCTCTTCGCGCCGGGGCGCTACCAGGTCTGAGCGCCTCTGCTGCGCGGCCCGGTCCACGCCGCCTGGTCTGTCGCGGCCCGGTCTACGACGCCTGGTCTACGCCGCCTGGGCGCCGGCCAGTCCCAGCAGCAGCAGCGAGGTGAAGCCGCTCGCCCACTCCGCGTCCACCGGCTCCGCACTCACCAGCGTGCGGTGCACCACCGCTCCGGCGATCACGTCGAAGATCAGGTCCGCGTTGCGGGCGGCCGTCGAGGCGTCGTCCTCGTACCGCAGCTCGCCGCGGGCCTGGGCGCGTTCCCGGCCCAGCAGCACCAGCCGCTTCTGCCGGTCCACGATGGCCGAACGGATCCGGTGGCGCAGCGAGTCGTCGCGGGTGGACTCGGCGATCACCGCCATCAGCGCGGTCCGCGTCTCCGGCCGCTCCAGCAGGGCGGCGAACTGGAGCACGACGCCCTGCACATCGGCGGCCAGACTGCCCAGGTCGGGCAGCTCCAGCTCGTCGAAGAGGACGGCGACCGCGTCCACGACCAGCTCGTTCTTGCTTGCCCAGCGCCGGTAGAGGGTCGTCTTGGCGACACCGGCCCGGGTCGCCACATCGCCCATCGTCAGCTTCGACCAGCCGAGATCGACCAGGGACGCCCGGGTCGCTTCGAGGATCGCGGCATCGGCCGCGGTGCTCCGCGGACGTCCTGTCCGGGTGGCTCTGGGGTCGCTGTGGCTCATGATGCGGCGACCCTACCGGCCGGTAGGGAGAACCGTTGTGCCCCGGTGACCGTGAGACAGATCACCGGGATCACCTGTTCCGGCGGGGCGAACGGCAGTTACGCTACGGGTCGTAGCGTAAGGAAGGCGGCCGGCCCGCCCCCGTACGCCACGCAACGAACGAGCGACAACCAAACCGGGGTTCTTCACCGAACCCCCAGGCACCGGGTGGGGACCCGGAGCCGCACGGACCGGCCGGATGGGGATCCGGAAGGTCCACCCCGGGTCTTTCAGGGGCCCGGTCGGTTCCGGCCAGGACCGTCAGCCCCCGCACGCCGGTGGGGGCCGCGGACCCGGCCGGTTCTCGCACTCGCTTTTCGGAACGGCGTGCTCAGGGGGGAGGATGTACGTATGCAGCCTAGGAATATGTCCATGAGCGGCGTTGTCGACCTCGCCGCTGTCAAGGCGGCCGGTGAGGCCAAGGCCAAGGCGGAGCAGGCCCGCGCGGAGGCCTCCCGTACCGGGGGAGCCGGTGCCGTCGCGCCCGCCGCCCTGGTGATCGACGTCGATGAAGCCGGTTTCGAGCGTGATGTCCTCCAGCGCTCCGCCGAGGTCCCCGTCGTCATCGACTTCTGGGCCGAGTGGTGCGAGCCGTGCAAGCAGCTGGGCCCTCTGCTGGAGCGCCTGGCCGCCGAGTACAACGGCCGCTTCCTGCTGGCCAAGGTCGATGTCGACGCCAACCAGATGCTGATGCAGCAGTTCGGCATCCAGGGCATCCCGGCGGTCTTCGCCGTCGTCGCCGGGCAGGCCCTCCCGCTCTTCCAGGGGGCGGCCCCCGAGGCCCAGATCCGCGAGACGCTGGACCAGCTGATCCAGGTCGGCGAGGAGCGCTTCGGGCTGACCGGGATCGCCGTCGACCCGGACGCAGCCCCGGCGGACGCGGTCCCGGCCGAGGCGCCGGCCGGCCCGTACGACGCCGTGCTGGAGGCCGCCGCATCGGCGCTCGACGCCAATGACTTCGGCGGCGCGGTCCAGGCGTACAAGAACGTGCTCTCCGACGACCCGGGCAACCCGGAGGCCAAGCTGGGCCTGGCCCAGGCGGAGCTGCTCGGCCGTGTGCAGAACATGGACCCGCAGGCGGTCCGCAAGGAAGCGGCGGACAACCCGGGCGATGTGAACGCCCAGATCGCCGCCGCCGATCTGGATCTGGTCGGCGGCCATGTCGAGGACGCCTTCGGCCGGCTCGTCGAGGCGGTCCGCCGCACCACGGGCGAGGACCGTGACGCCGCGCGGCTGCGGCTGCTGGAGCTGTTCGAGGTGATCGGTCCGGAGGACCCCAGGGTCACCGCCGCGCGCACCGCGCTGGCCCGCGTCCTGTTCTGACACCGGCCCGCCGTCCGCTCCGGACGAGCCCGATTGTTCCGCTGTGACAAGACGGCCGCACTGCCTCCCCGGCAGCGCGGCCGTTTTGCCGTCCTGACGCGGGAATCCGCTACGAGAGGCCCTCGCTTTACCAAATCTTGACAATGGTGCGAGCTGTTACTCGTAGTAAGGCGGGCTGGCGATTCTGTCCCGTTTCCTTGAAGTTTCCCGCCATTTCCCTGTCCCTTTCGTGCCACCCTGCGTCGCCGTGCGATGCCGCCCTGTCGTGCTGCGGTTATCGGGGCGTTACTAGCCAGTAACGATCCCTCTTGTGCCGCGGCCGTGAATGCACCACGATCGGCCACGCTCGGTCCACTACCTCCAGCCCGGCCTCCAGCCGGTGTCCGAGGGGCTGTTGGGTCCCCACCGAGTGGTCGGCGGCAGTGGCGCCGACCGCGGACAGGGGGGTTCCCGCCCACAGGCGGGGCCTGTCCGGCCGGCTGCGCCGAAAGCGCGGCCAGTGGTTGTCGCTCGGGGGTGAACGCCGGTGGATCGGATGCGGGACACGTTTCCGTCTACGGGCGCTCTCCTTCCCGAGGACGTAGCACTTCTCCCATCCCAGGACGGGCACGATGCCCGGCCGGAGATGTACGTCCGAGAAGAAGGAGCAAGGTATGAGTTCCCAGGTTCGCGGTGGGACGAGATGGAAGCGGTTCGCTCTGGTCATGGTGCCGAGCGTCGCCGCGACGGCCGCGGTGGGCATAGGCCTGGCGCAGGGCGCGCTGGCCGCGTCGTTCAGCGTGTCGGGGCAGAGCTTCAAGGTCAGCACCGACAAGCTGGAGGGCGAGGACTTCGTCCAGTACGGCAGCGTCGCCGTCGGCAAGGACATCGAGGGCGAGAAGGACCAGGCACACGCGGTCGCGGTTTCCGGCTTCAGCAGCGCCACGATCACCAACATGTGCCAGTCGGTGGTCACGCCGAAGGTCCCCTTCATCGGCAGTGTCAGCCTCATGCTGAACGCCGGTACGAACCCGAAGAAGCCGGTCGAGGCGACCAACCTCTACCTGGACGTCGCGCAGCTCGACGCCGACGCCGACTTCGAGAACATCGACATCGGTGTCGCTGCCGGATCGCTGAAGAAGGAGAACAAGCCGGGGAGCATCGGCATCCAGCCGGGCACCCAGGCGAAAGAGGGAGGCTTCGCGCAGCGCGCCGACAAGGCCACGCTGACCAATGTGAAGCAGACGGCGTGGGCGACCACGGCCGGCACCTTCAAGCTCAGCGACCTGAAGCTGAGGCTGCACACGGGCGTCAAGGAGTGCTTCTAAGCACTCGCCCGGGCGGCCGGAACGCCCCTGCGGGTCTTCCGGCCGCCCACCCCTTCTCCTTTACGGCAGTACCGGTTCCAGGGAGCTGTTTTCCATGAGCCCCGAGTCCACAGGGCAGAACGAGCACTACATCCGCGTCGCCCGGCGACGCTTCCGCGCCTGGCGGGGTGGCCGGCCGTTCTGGGCGGGTCTGTTCACCATCCTCGGCGGTGTACCCATCGCCTACTTCCCGTACGCCAACATGCACCTCGGCAACATGACGCTGACGATGTCCACCACCACCGGCGCCGGTGCTCTGATCATCGGGGTCCTGCTGATCACGCTCGGCCTGACGATGTGGTTCCACCACATCGTCCGGGTCTTCGCCGGTGTCGCCGCCATCCTGCTCGCGCTCATCTCCCTACCCATCGCCAACATCGGCGGCTTCGTCATCGGCTTCCTCCTCGCCCTCATCGGCGGAGCCCTGTCCATTTCCTGGGCCCCCGGCGAGCCGAAGAGCGACGAGGCCCCGCTCGCCGAGCACCCGTACGAGGAGCGCCCCGAGGGCGAACTCCACACCGCGGCCGTGCCCCAGCAGCAGAGTGCAGGGTCCGCCCCGGCGGCCGACGCCGACGCGGACGCCGACGCCGGGAGGCATCGTGCGGGGTGACGACGGACAGCGGATGGACGCCTCCCCCGGCAACGACCTCCGCGAGCGCAAGGGCCCCCGTCACGCGGCCCCCAGGAAGTCGCTGCTGACCAAGCTCCACCTGCCCAGCGGCAAGAAGGCGCTGGCACTCGCCGCGATGCCGACGGCGGTCTTCGTGGGCATGGGGCTGACGCCCAAGCTGGCCCTGGCCGACGACGGTGCCGACATCCCGTTCGCGCCGGGCCCCTGCGTCACCCGGTCCGACGAGCCGAGCGAGTCCGAGTCGCCGGAGGCCACCCCGTCCCCGTCGGCCACGGCGAAGGACGACAAGGACGAGGAGGGCGGCGCATCCGGCAAGGCCGACGCCGCGACCCCGAAGCCCTCGGTGAGCGGTTCCGCCTCCGACGCGGACGAGGACCCGGCGGCCGGTGCGAAGCCCGGCGCGGACGAGGACGCGGACACGTCGGCGCAGTCCGCGGGGGAGAAGCCCTCCGCGACCCCGGCCCCCACCCCGACCAAGTCGAAGAACCCGCTCGACCCGCTCGGGCTCGGCGACGCGCTCAGGGACCTCTTCGACGGACGGGACGACGAGGCCGAGGAGCCGGCGAGTCCGTCCCCGAGCCCCACGACCGAGGCCCCCAAGGCGTCCGACGAGCCGAAGGACCCGGCGAAGGGCGAGCCGGGAGACCAGCCGGAGGACCCGGCGAAGAGCGCGGCGGACAAGGCGAAGGAGACGTCCGACAGGACGGCCGACGCCATCCGCGAGGCGGCCGAGAAGGCCGGCGAGGACGTCCAGGAGCTCGACGAGGACGTCAAGGGACTCGACCCCAAGAAGGACGAGGACATCCCGGACGGCGCCAAGCCCCGCTTCCCGTGCCCCGAGCCCGACCCGGACGCGCTCACGACAGCCGAACTGGAGCCCGGCATCCCGCTGCTCCCGTCCGACCCGTGGATCCTGGAGTCGACGCTGCTCACGCTGAGGGGCCTGGACTACCACGGCATCGTCGAGGTGAAGAAGGCGGACGGCAGCATCAAGAAGGTGCTGAAGTTCACCGCCGACTCCATCGACATCAGGGACCTGCACCAGCTGACCGTGGGTCCGGTGGGCACGACGGGACATGTGAAGTCGCGGCCCGGCTCCACGTCGACGATCCGCGACGGCGAGGTGACGATGTACACGGAGGAGCTGAAGGGCAACCTCTTCGGTCTCATCCCGATCACCTTCAGCCCGGAGACCCCGCCGCCGCTGAACGTCCCCTTCGCCTTCTTCACCAACGTGAAGGTGACCCAGGCGGGCCAGTTCGGCGGCACGCTCACCGTCCCGGGACTGAAGAACTACCTAGAAGGCGGCAACGGCTGACAGCCGCCCGCCCCCGAACCCGTCCGGGAGCCGCACAAAGCAGGGGACCGCACCAGCTCAGCCGGTGCGGTCCCCTGCTTTTCCCAAAATGGCCCAAGGGGACGGAAGTTGGCATGGAGAAGATGTGAACTGATCTTCACTTCCGCCTCGTTCGGTACTTAGGATGAATGAGCTGGGATCAGCTCCCCGCGGCGGAGGCCGGGGGCGGCTGATCTGTGCAGGCCCTCTGTCTTTTCGTGTATCCGATGACAGATGAGGTCGAACCACCGTTATGAGTCGACATTCCCGACGCCGCGGTTTGCGAAGACGGACGCGGCTGATCAGTTCGACGGCGATCGCCACCGCCTTCAGCGTATTCCTGGTGACCAACCAGACCCCTTATGCCGCTCATGCCGCTGGACTATTCGGCCCGGTCGCGT
Organism: Streptomyces sp. NPDC048142; assembly: GCF_043202835.1. Lineage (NCBI taxonomy): Bacteria > Bacillati > Actinomycetota > Actinomycetes > Kitasatosporales > Streptomycetaceae > Streptomyces > Streptomyces sp. NPDC048142. The sequence continues at coordinate 45,498 of NZ_JBIDBC010000007.1, read as the reverse complement.
CGTCGGCCGCCGAGCAGGCCGACGGGCCCGGATCGGCCGACGGGCCCGGCACGGTCGATCTGCCGCAGGCGGAGCGGGTCCGCGAGGCACAGTGCCTGCTCGGTACGGCCTTCCGTAAGGGCGGCGCCGAGATGAAGAAGGTGGCACGCGACGGAATCGCCGGCACCGACGCGGAGTTGCTGGCCGCCGCCGACCAGAAGTACTGGCAGACAACGCCCCTGGCCACCGCCTTCGACGCGGACCGCGACGCGGCATTCGCCCGGGCGGAAGGCTTCACGAACTACGAGGACAGCCTGCGGGACGCCCTGCGGGTGCGGCAGATTCCGCCGGGGTACACGGATACGGGATTCCAGTGGCCGCCGAGAGACCCCGACCTCTTCACCCAGGCGGGTATCGCGCCTTGGGTCGGGGTCCAGATGTGGCTGGACGAACCCGATTTCTACAAGGACCCGCATCCCCCGGCATCCCCCGGTTCGGTCAACGCCGTCACGAGTATCGCCACCGAGCGGTATTCCGAGGACGATCTCGGGGATCTGGCCGACTGGCAGGCATGGCAGGGCATGACCTTCATGCACCCCATGTACGCGGACGACGCGCGGCTCTTCCTCAAGTCCGGCGGGTTTCCCACGAGCGCTCCGGAACCGGACTCCCCTGAGTTCCGCATCGACGTCGAAGACCTCAAAGCACGCTTCGCCTCGTGTGCTTTCACCAACCCTCCGGACCCGCATGCCGTGCTCGTGCCGGAGGTCGCCGTGGCCTCGACCGAATGGCGGGACGAGGTAGCGGGGCAGAGCGGTCCGCGAGGTGTGATCCTGGGCGCCGAAGCCGAGGCTTCACGGTTGCTCCAGATCGCGGCCGAACTGCTGGGGCAGGCACTGGGGCAGTCGCTCATCGCGGACCGGCTGACCGATTGGGAGGCGTACTTCCTCAAGCAGTCCCCGGACACGGTCGGCCTCGACTACCCGACTCCGGCGGAGTTCAAGAAGGTCAGGGACGAGATCGCTCAGGCCCGGGAGTGGGCCGGCTTCATGACCTTTGTCGCGGGGAACGCGGCCGGCGGGGCTCAGGCACAGGCCGATCTGGTCACCGCGGCCCAGCAGGAGGCCTACGAGATCGCCGACGAGCGAGGGCTGCCGCGGGGGCGCGGGCTTCTTCACGCCCAGCAGGCGGCACAGGTCACCTTGGCCTCGGCGGCGGCGACAGAGGCGATCAAGAAGGCGATCGACACCGCGAGCGAAGCTACCCGGGCGTCGGCGGCCGACAGCAAGACGCTGCACGCTCTCGCGCAGACCCAGGCACACGCTTCGACGGCCGAGTTCCGTCGTAAGGCGGCCGAGACCGCCGAGGCACAGGCGAAGGCCGCTGCCGAAGGAGCTGCCGCACAGGCCGCACAGGCCGCTGTGAACGCGTCCGACGCGAAGAAGGCGGAGGGCAGGGCCAAGGCCGCGGAAACGGCCGCGAAGACCGCGGCCGCCGACGCGAAGGCCAAGCGGGCCACCGCGGAGGCCGAGCGGGACAAGGCCAAGGCGGCCAAGGAGCTCGCGGCGACCGAACGGGCGAAGGCCACGTCGTTCAACGGCCAGGCGCAGTCGCAGCGTGAGGTGGCGTCGGAGAGCCTGAAGGCCGCTCAGAGCGCCGGCTCCACAGCGTCGACGAAGAAGGACGAGGCGCTCGAAGCCGAGGCCAGGGCGGCCACGGCACGCGACGCGGCGCTCACGGCCGAGCGTAACCGGGACGTGCTCAATGTGAGAGCCGCTGCGCTGGAGGCACAGGCGGCCGCCGACGAGGGCACGGCCGCGGCCGAGGCGTCACGGGCCGCGGCAACCCGTGCCCGTACCGCCGCGAACGACGCGACGAACGCGGCGACGGCGGCACGTACTGCCGCGGACGGGGCGACCACCGCGGCGGGCAAGGCCCGCGCGGATGTGGCGACCACCGAGGCGGCGGTGGCGAAGGCGCACGCGGCCGCCGCCGACGCCATCAACGCGGCGGGGCAGGCGAAGCGCAACGCGGCGGTGGCGAAGGCCCAGGCCGACGAAGCCGAGCGACAGGCGCTCAGCGCGCGGTCGGACGCCGAGACGGCGCGTTCCGAGGCGGCGCTCGCCGGGGCGGACGCGGTCCGTACGGCCGGTTACGCCTATGCCACGGCACAAGCGGCCGCGGCGGCCCGTGATTCTGCCGCCCAGGTCGTCAAGCCCGCCAACGACGCGATCGAGCTGGGCTCTCCCTACGCGGAGTCCGATGCGTCGGCAGGCCTCGCGGTACTGACCGGTCAGGCGTCCAAGACCGTCGCCGAACAGCAGGCGGCCGTGGCCGACGCCAAGGCCGACCAAGCGGCCAAGGCGGCGGTCGAGGCACGGTAGTTGGCCGAGCAGGCCGCGGCGGACGCGAAGGCGGCGGCCTCGGCGGCCGCCCGTGCGGCGGACTGGGCCGCCAAGGCCGCGACTTCATCGCGATCCGCGCAGCGGTCGGCCTCGGCGGCGAACGCCTCGGCAACCGCCGCCAAGAAGTCCGTGTCCGCGACGGTCGCCCATCACGGGCGGGCGGTCCTGGACGCGAATGCCGCCCAGGCCGCGGCAGAAGCGGCGGGCGGACACGCGGGTCAGGCGAACGACGAGGCGACCGAAGCCGAGCGGGACGCCGCGGCCGCCCGGAGTGCCGCCGACGCGGCCGAGTCGGACGCGGGAAGTGCCCGTGGTGTCGCCACACGGTCGGAGAACGACGCGACCGCCGCGGAGGCATCGGCGGCACGGGCCCAGGAGGACGCGGCCGAGGCGCAGGAAGCGGCCACCCGCACCGAGGAGGAGGCGAAGAACAAGAAGCAGGTCGAACAGGCGAGCGTCAGCGGCCCCGCGGGCGCCGCAGAGGTTCTCGGTGTCCCGTACGGAGTTACCGGCACGGCCGAGTCGGACGGGTTCTGCACCGGAACGAACGGCTGTGACTACAACGTCGACTACCGCATCACCGGCACCATGCTGTACTTCGTCGTGCTGTGCACCTTCCCGGACACGCCGCTCGACGACTGCGTCGGTGACCTGGAGGTGGAGTACGTCGCCTCCGCGCCGATCGAGATCGACGAGACGCGCAAGGTCCACATCGACGGTTTCGACCTGACCACGTCGATGCTCCAGGCGTTCGCCAAGGGCATGGTCAAGGACTTCACCGACTGCTGGGACGGCAAGGTCACCGGCTGCCTGTGGGCCACGGCCATCGTTGCTCCGACGGTGCTCGGCGTCGCCGCCAAGCTCGTCAGGGGCATCCGGACCGCCGCGGTGACCGGCACGGGCATGAGCGAGGCTGTCGCGGCGGCGCGCGACGCGGGCCTGGCGGCCGAGGCCACGACGGGCGCGGTCCGCACGGCGTCGACAGCGGCTGCCGTCGCCGGCGAGCTCGAAGCCGTCAACGTCGTGGCCCGCGCGCACGGCTATGCCAACGCCGCAGGACTGGGCAAGGGCGTTCTGTGGGCGAACAAGGCCGACAATCTCACGTACATGAACGCGGGGCATGTGGCGAAGGTCAAGCAGGCCGGCTTCACTCGGAGCCAGATCGAGACCGTGTTCAAGTACTACGACAAAGTCCGCAAGGTGACGCCGCAGAACCCCAGCGCGGGGCCGCGTGCCGATCTGATGGAGTACCTCCTCAAGAACTGGTAGAGCCCATGAGAATCCGCATCGCGGCCTTCGACGCGCCGCTGACCCTTCAGTTCGAACCATCGGGAATGGAGTACGACCTGTCCCCGGGAGAGCACATGTGCGTCGCATGGCCGCCGGTCGGTGATCCCGGGGCCGTCACCGGAGACATCGAATACGCCCCCGGCCTGGTGACCGTCTCGGCACGGGGCACGGGTTATGTCCGTGCCTGGAACGCGGACGGCGTGGAGGTCACCACCTGACAGCACGACCACGGCCCCGGGCGTATGAACGCCCGGGGCCGTACGTGTGCGGTGTGCAGGTCAGTCCCGCTCGCCGCCGCCCAGGTGGTGCACCCGGACCATGTTGGTGGTGCCGGGGATGCCGGGGGGCGAGCCGGCGGTGATGATCATCGTGTCGCCGTCGTTGTAGCGGTTCAGCTTCAGCAGCTCCGCGTCGACCAGGTCGACCATGGCGTCGGTGTTGTCCACGTGCGGGACGACATGGGCCTCGACGCCCCAGCTCAGGGCGAGCTGGTTGCGGGTGGACTCGTCCGTGGTGAAGGCCAGGATCGGCTGGGCCGTGCGGTAGCGGGAGAGGCGGCGGGCGGTGTCACCGGACTTGGTGAAGGCGACCAGGGCCTTGCCGTTCAGGAAGTCCGCGATCTCGCAGGCCGCGCGGGCCACCGAACCGCCCTGCGTGCGGGGCTTCTTGCCGGGGACCAGCGGCTGGAGGCCCTTGGAGAGCAGCTCCTCCTCCGCGGCGACGACGATCTTCGCCATCGTCTTGACCGTCTCGATCGGATACGCGCCCACCGAGGACTCGGCGGACAGCATGACCGCGTCCGCGCCGTCCAGGATCGCGTTGGCGACGTCGGACGCCTCGGCGCGGGTCGGGCGGGAGTTGGTGATCATCGACTCCATCATCTGGGTCGCCACGATCACCGGCTTGGCGTTGCGCCGGCACAGCTCCACCAGGCGCTTCTGCACCATCGGGACCTTCTCCAGCGGGTATTCGACGGCCAGGTCGCCGCGGGCCACCATCACACCGTCGAACGCCATGACGACGCCCTCCATGTGCTCGACGGCCTGCGGCTTCTCCACCTTGGCGATGACGGGGACCCGGCGGCCCTCCTCGTCCATCACCTTGTGGACGTCCTTGACGTCGTCCGCGTCCCGGACGAAGGAGAGGGCGACCAGGTCGCAGCCCATCCGCAGCGCGAAGCGCAGGTCCTCGACGTCCTTCCCGGACAGGGCCGGGACGTTGACCGCCGCGCCGGGCAGGTTGATGCCCTTGTGGTCGGAGATGACACCGCCCTCGATGACGATGGTCCGCACCCGGGGGCCCTCGACCGCCACGACCTTCAGCTCGACGTTGCCGTCGTTGATCAGGATCGGGTCGCCCTTGACGACGTCGCCGGGCAGACCCTTGTAGGTCGTGCCGCAGATCGACTTGTCGCCGGGGACGTCCTCGGAGGTGATGGTGAACTCGTCACCGCGGACCAGCTCGACCGGGCCCTCGGCGAACTTCGCCAGCCGGATCTTCGGGCCCTGGAGGTCGGCGAGCACGCCCACCGCGCGGCCGGTCTCGGCGGCCGCCTTGCGGACACGGTCGTAACGGCCCTGGTGTTCCTCGTGGGTGCCGTGACTGAAGTTGAAACGGGCCACGCTCATGCCGGCCTCGATCAGAGCGACGAGCTGCTCATGGGAGTCGACGGCGGGACCGAGGGTGCAGACGATTTTGGAACGGCGCATGAGGCGGATCCTATCGGTTTGTTTCGCTACGGAATATTCCGTCTGGTGGAAGATACAAAGGGGCGCGAGGGTGCTCAGTTGTCGACCCCTCCGAGCCCCGGGGAAGGGGCCGGGCCGGGCGGGCTACGGCCGGCCGACGAGCGCGAACGTCTGGTCGGCGATCTCCAGCTCCTCGTCCGTCGGCACCACGGCGACCGCCACCCGGGCGTACTCCGGCGAGATCAGCCGCGGCTCCGCGGACCGTACGGCGTTGAGCGAGGCGTCCACCGCCATGCCCAGCTCCGCCAGGCCCGCGATGGCAGCTTCCCGCACCGGAGCCGCGTTCTCGCCGACCCCCGCCGTGAACGCCACCGCGTCCACCCGGCCGAGCACCGCCGTATAGGCGCCGATGTACTTCTTCAGCCGGTGGATGTAGATGTCGAAGGCCAGCGCGGCCCGCTCGTCGCCCTCGTCGATCCGGCGGCGGATCACCCGCATGTCGTTGTCGCCGCACAGGCCGACCAGCCCGCTCCTCTTGTTCAGCAGGACGTCGATCTCGTCCGTCGACATGCCCGCCACCCGCTTCAGATGGAAGGTGACCGCCGGATCGATGTCCCCGGAGCGCGTCCCCATCACGAGCCCTTCCAGAGGCGTCAGCCCCATCGAGGTGTCCACGCACCGCCCGCCCGCGACCGCCGAGGCCGACGCCCCGTTGCCCAGGTGCAGCACGATCACGTTCACCTCCTCCGGCGATTTGCCCAGCAGCTCGGCCGTCTTCCGCGAGACGCACGCGTGCGAGGTGCCGTGGAAGCCGTAGCGGCGGATCCGGTGCGCGTCGGCGGTCTCCACGTCGATCGCGTACCGCGCGGCCGCCTCCGGCATCGTCGTGTGGAACGCCGTGTCGAAGACCGCCACCTGCGGCAGGTCCGGCCGCAGCGCCTGTGCCGTACGGATACCGGTGATGTTGGCCGGGTTGTGCAGCGGCGCGACCGGGACGAGGCGCTCGATCTCCTCCAGCACCTCGTCGGTGATCACCGTCGGCGCGCTGAACCTCAGCCCGCCGTGCACCACCCGGTGCCCGATCGCGGCGAGCTCGGGGGAGTCGAGGCCGAGGCCGTCCGCCGCCAGCTCCTCGGCCGCCGCCTCCAGCGCAGCCGTGTGGTCCGCGATCCGGCCCGTACGCTCACGGGGCTCCGCGCCGCCGGTCAGCGGCGTGTGCACGAGGCGCGAGGTCTCCTCGCCGATCCGCTCGACCAGCCCCGAGGCGAGCCGGGAGCGGTCGCGCATGTCGAGGAGCTGGTACTTCACCGACGAGGAGCCGGAGTTGAGGACGAGCACGCGGTGCGGTTCCACAGGGGCTGCCGTGCTTTCGTGGTCGGGGGCGGGGTTCGTCATGCGGGGCGCTCCTCGCTCTGCGCCTGGATCGCCGTGATCGCCACGGTGTTGACGATGTCCTGGACGAGCGCGCCGCGCGAGAGGTCGTTGACGGGCTTGCGCAGACCCTGGAGCACCGGGCCGACCGCCACCGCGCCCGCCGAGCGCTGCACGGCCTTGTAGGTGTTGTTGCCGGTGTTCAGGTCCGGGAAGATCAGCACGGTCGCCTGGCCCGCCACCTCGGAGCCGGGCAGCTTCGTCGCCGCGACGGACGGCTCGACCGCCGCGTCGTACTGGATCGGCCCCTCCACCCGCAGCTCAGGCCGTGCCGCCCGGACCCGCTCGGTGGCCTCGCGCACCTTGTCGACGTCCGCGCCGGAACCGGAGGTCCCGGTGGAGTACGACAGCATCGCGATCCGGGGCTCCACGCCGAAGCGGGCCGCCGTCACCGCCGACTGCACCGCGATGTCCGCGAGCTGTTCCGCGTTCGGGACCGGGTTGACCGCGCAGTCGCCGTACACGAGCACCTTGTCGGCCAGGCACATGAAGAAGACGGACGACACGATCGAGGCGTCCGGCTTGGTCTTGATGATCTCGAAGGCCGGGCGGATGGTCGCGGCGGTGGAGTGCACCGACCCGGACACCATCCCGTCGGCCAGGCCCTCCTGGACCATCAGCGTGCCGAAGTAGTTCACGTCCGCCACCACGTCGACGGCCAGCTCCACCGTCACCCCGCGGTGCGCGCGCAGTTCGGCGTACCGCTCGGCGAAGACCCCCCGCAGCTCCGAGGTGTGCGGGTCGATCAGCTGGGTGTCCGCGAGGTCGATGCCGAGGTCGGCGGCCTTCTTGCGGATCACGTCCACATCGCCGAGCAGCGTGAGGTCGCAGACGTCCCGGCGCAGCAGGACGTCGGCGGCGCGCAGCACCCGCTCCTCGGTACCCTCCGGCAGCACCACGCGCTTGCGGTCGCTGCGGGCCTGCTCCAGCAGTTCGTGCTCGAACATCATCGGCGTGACGCGTCCGCTGCGGGCCACCGAGATCCGCTCCAGGAGCGCGCCGGTGTCGACATGACGCTCGAACAGGCCGAGGGCGGTCTCCGCCTTGCGGGGCGTCGCCGCATTCAACTTCCCTTCGAGCGTGAAGAGTTCGGCAGCGGTGGGGAAGGATCCGCCGGCCACCGACACGACCGGGGTCCCCGGTGCGAGCCGGGCGGCCAGCGTGAGTATCTCCTCGCCGGGGCGCTCGTCCAGGGTCAGCAGTACGCCCGCGATGGGCGGGGTGCCCGCGCTGTGCGCGGCCAGCGAACCCACCACCAGGTCCGCCCGGTCCCCGGGGGTGACCACCAGGCAGCCGGGTGTCAGCGCGTTCAGCAGGTTCGGCAGCATCGCCCCGCCGAACACGAAGTCCAGCGCGTCGCGCGCGAGCCCCGAATCGTCGCCGAGCAGCACCGTGCCGTCCAGCGCCGCGGTGATCTGGGCGACCGTGGGGGCCGAGAGCGCCGGATCGTCCGGCAGTACGGACACCAGCACGGGCAGCCGGGCCGCGAGCCGCTCCGCGATCGTCGCGCGGTCCTCGGCGGCGACCCGGTTCACCACCATGGCCAGCACGTCGCAGCCGAGGCCGGCGTAGGCGCGGTACGCGTTGCGGGTCTCGGCGCGGACGGACTCCGCGGTGTGGCCCTTGCCGCCGACCACCGCGATCACCGACGCCCCGAACTCGTTGGCGAGGCGGGCGTTCAGCGCCAGCTCGTCGGGGAGCTGGGTGGCGGCGAAGTCACTGCCCAGGACGAGGACCACCTCGTACTCCCGGGCCACCTGGTGGAAGCGTTCGACGAGCCGCGAGACCAGCTCGTCGGTACCCTTCTCCGCCTGCACGGCGGACGCCTCGTGGTAGTCCAGCCCGTAGACGGAGGCCGGGCTCTGCGAGAGCCGGTAGCGGGCCCGCAGCAGCTCGTAGAGCCGGTCGGGGCCGTCATGGACCAGCGGGCGGAAGACCCCGACCCGGTCCACCTGACGCGTCAGAAGCTCCATGACTCCCAGCTCGACGACCTGACGGCCGTCCCCCCGGTCGATCCCGGTCACGTACACGCTGCGCGCCACGCGTGCTCTCCCGTCCATGTTCGGTGCCGCGACCCGCGGGGCGTCCGGACGTGCGGTGGTGCCCCCGTGCCCGACCGGTGTCCCGTCGGGTGCGGCATTGGCCTGCATTGCCTCTTGACGATACCTGCGGGGGCCGCTAAGGGCTGTCCCGTCATCCCTGGTGGATCAGCGCGCGGCGTCGGATGCGGTGCGTCGCAAGGCGGAGGGACGTCCGCATACTGGATGTATTCGGGCGTTCCGACAACGCGGCGAGGTGCCGTAGCTGTCGTCGTGCGCCCGCCAGGGATGACGGGACAGCCCTTAGGCCGCCCGCCGAAGACCCCGCCCGAAGACCCCGCCCGGAGGCCCGCCCTCCGGGCTTCTCCTCCCCGCTTCCGGCTGCCCGCTCCCGGCCCCGGCCCGGCCGAAAGCGCGGGGTCCGTGCGAGGCGTGGGAGAATCGTGGTGGTTCAGGGCACGGGGACCGGCCCTCGGCCGGCCCCGGAAAGCGCGGTAACTCACGAGCAGGAGACACACCTCGATGCGCATCGGAATTCTCACCGCGGGTGGCGACTGCCCCGGCCTGAACGCAGTGATCCGGTCGGTCGTCCACCGGGCCGTCGTCGGTCACGGCGACGAGGTCATCGGCTTCGAGGACGGCTTCAAGGGGCTGCTCGACGGCCACTTCCGTCCCCTCGACCTCAACGCGGTCAGCGGCATCCTCGCCCGCGGCGGCACCATCCTCGGCTCGGCCCGCCTGGAGCGCGACCGGCTGCGCGAGGCCGCCGAGAACTGCGAGGAGCTGTCCCGCCGCTACGGCATCGACGCGCTCATCCCGATCGGCGGCGAGGGCACGCTCACCGCGGCCCGCATGCTCTCCGACGCGGGCATGCCGGTCGTCGGCGTCCCGAAGACCATCGACAACGACATCTCCGCCACCGACCGGACCTTCGGGTTCGACACGGCGGTGGGCGTCGCGACCGAGGCCATAGACCGTCTCAAGACCACCGCCGAGTCCCACCAGCGGGTGATGGTCGTCGAGGTCATGGGCCGGCACGCGGGCTGGATCGCCCTGGAGTCCGGGATGGCCGGCGGCGCCCACGGCATCTGCCTGCCCGAGCGCCCCTTCCAGGTCGACGACCTGGTCAAGATGGTCGAGGAGCGGTTCGCGCGCGGCAAGAAGTTCGCCGTCATCTGCGTCGCCGAGGGCGCGCACCCGGCCGAGGGCTCCATGCCGTACGCCAAGGGCGCGATCGACCAGTACGGCCACGAGCGCTTCCAGGGCATCGGCAACCGCCTCGCCGTCGAGCTGGAGACCCGGCTCGGCAAGGAGGCCCGGCCGGTCATTCTCGGCCATGTCCAGCGCGGCGGCACGCCGACCGCGTACGACCGGGTGCTCGCCACCCGCTTCGGCTGGAACGCCGTGGAGGCCGTGCACCGCGGCGACTTCGGCCGGATGACCGCCCTGCGCGGCAACGACATCGCCATGGTCCCGCTCGCCGACGCCATCACCCAGCTGAAGAGGGTGCCCGCCGAGCGGATGTACGAGGCCGAGTCGGTCTTCTAGTACGGGGAGCCCGCCGGAACCGCACGGGCCGCACGGGCGGCCCGTGCGGAGTCACACCCCGGCGGTCTGCCAGAACCGCTCCACCACCCGGGACAGGAACGCCCGGCCCGCGTCGCCCGTCGATCCGGAGCGTTCCTGGCCCGTGCTGCTCCAGCTCAGGGTGGAGACCATCAGGGCCTGGTAGTCGGTGTGCAGTTGTTCCAGCACGTCCTGGATCAGCGCCCGGTCCAGCGGGACGAGCTTGGCCACCGGCCGGACGTACGCCTGCCAGCGCGTGGTGACCGCGCTGCTCAGCAGCTCCGCCAGCTCCTCGTCGCGGCCCGTCGCCGTCAGGAACTGCGCCGCCGACAGATCCAGCGCACGGCACAGCGCCGCCGACTGCTTCTCGTTGCCCCGCCAGCGCCCCGAATCCTCCATCCGCTGGTACGCGGCGCCCGTCATCCCCAGCCGGCGGGCCAGGTCGTCCACGGCCAGGTCCCGGGTCATCCGGTGTTCGCGCAGGGTGGCGGCGGCGGCCAGCAGCTCTCCGGGGGCGCACCAGAGGACACCGGCGAGGGCGGTCAGCTCGCGTTCCCCGGGGGCCGCGAGGCCGCGTTCCCAGGCGATGACGGTCTCTGCGCTGATCCGGAGTCCGTACTGGGCGGCGAGCCCGTAGGCGACATGGCCGGGAGCCATCCCCAGAGCCTCGCGGAGACGGCGCGCGGCGGGGGCGTTGAATGGCGGGGTGGGGTGCACGCGCCCCACCGTAGGAGCCCGTATCCGCCCTGGCTACGGTACGTTCCCCAAAGATCACGCTTCGTAGGAACCTCCAGCTGCGAACCGCGCGGGCGGTACGCGAATGCCGTCCCATCAGCGCTTTCTTTTCCGCCACCACCGAGGTCCACCGAAGCCCGCCGAGGCGGCGAAGCCGACCGGCAAGCGCTTGCCGACCCCTGCGGCGGTATCCCGTCAGCGCCCCGCGGCCAGCCAGCTGTAGTGCAGCTCCGGTCGGCCGACCTGCCCATAATGCGGACGCCTCGCGGCGCTGCCGACGGTCACCAGATGTTCCAGGTACCGCCGGGCCGTGATCCGGGAGATGCCCAGCCGCTCCCCGGCGGCGGCCGCCGTCACCCCCTCGGGCGACTCCTTCAGCACCCGGGTCACCGCCTCCAGCGTCGGGCCGCTGAGCCCCTTGGGCAGCGCGGCCGGATGCGCGACCCGCAGCGCGCCCAGCGCCCGGTCCACCTCCTCCTGCCCGCTCGCCTCGCCTGCGGCACCCCGGAACTCCGCGTACCGCACCAGCCGGTCCCGCAGCGTGGGGTACGTGAACGGCTTCAGCACGTACTGCACGACGCCGAGCGACACCCCCTCCCGCACCACCGCGAGATCCCGGGCCGAGGTCACCGCGATCACGTCCGCCCCGTGCCCGGAGGCCCGCAGCGAGCGCAGCAGCCCGAGCCCGTGCCCGTCGGGCAGATAGAGGTCGAGCAGCAGCAGATCCACCGGCGTCCGCTCCAGCGCCCGCACCGCCGCCGCCCGGGTGTGCGCCACCGCGGTCACCGTGAAGCCCTCCACCCGCTCCACGTACATCTGGTGGGCGTCGGCGGCCACCGGATCGTCCTCCACCACCAGGACCCGGATCATGCCGTCACCTGCCCGGACGCGGACGCGGACGGGGATCTGGACGCTGATGTGGACGTCGACGTGGGCGTGGGCTCGGACCCGGGACGCGGTCCTGGCGTACGGGCCGGCAACGGCAGCCGTACGGTGAACCGCGCGCCGCCGTCCGGACCCGCGTCCAGCTCCACCGTGCCCCCGTTGCGGTACGCCGCCTGCCGCACCAGCGCCAGGCCGAGCCCGCGCCCCGCCCCGTGCGTCGACCAGCCGCGCCGGAACACCTCGTCCGCCGCCTCCGGGCCGATGCCCGCCCCCGTGTCCGCGACCCGCAGCAACAGCTCCCGCTCGCCCGCGAGCGCGGTCACCGTGACCCGGGCCCGCCGCGCCGGGCCCCCGGCCCCGGCCCCTCGGGGCGCGGGAACCACCCCGGGGCCGTCGTCGGAGCCGTCGTCGAGGCCGCCCTCGGGGCCGTCCGAAGCCGCTTCCACCGCGTTGTCGATCAGATTGCCCAGGATCGTCACCAGGTCGCGCTGGGCCAGTGAGGGCGGCAGCGCCCCGTCGTCGATCAGGCTGTCCTCCGCGAGCACCAGTTCCACACCGCGCTCGTGTCCTTGGGCCGCCTTGCCGAGCAGCAGCGCCGCCAGCACCGGCTCCTCCACCGCCCCCACCACCCGGTCGGTCAGCACCTGGGCCAGCTCCAGTTCCGCCGTCGCGAAGTCCACCGCCTCCTCCACCCGGCCCAGTTCGATCAGCGAGACCACGGTGTGCAGCCGGTTCGCCGCCTCGTGGGCCTGGGAGCGCAGCGCCTGGGTGAAACCGCGCTCGGAGTCCAGCTCGCCGGTCAGCGCCTGCAGCTCGGTGTGGTCCCGCAGGGTCACCACCGTGCCGCGCCGCTCACCGCCCACCACCGGACGGGTGTTGACCACGACGACCCGCTCCGCCGTCAGGTGCAGCTCGTCCACGCGTGCCTCCGACGCCAGCAGCGCCCCGGTCAGCGGCGCGGGCAGGGCCAGCTCGTCGACCGTACGGCCGACCGCCTCCGCGTCCGGACCCAGGCCCAGCAGCTCCCGCCCGGCGTCGTTGATCAGCGCGATCCGCCGCCGCCCGTCCAGCATCAGCAGCCCCTCGCGCACCGCGTGCAGCGTGGCCTGGTGGTAGTCGTGCAGCCGGCTCAGCTCGGCCGCGTTCATCCCGTGGGTGTGCCGTCGCAGCCGGGCGTTGACCACGTACGTGCCGATCCCGCCGAGCGTCAGCGCTCCGCCCGCCGCGAGCGCGAGGGCTCCGAGCTGGTCCCGTACCTGCGAGGAGACCCGGTCCACGGTGATGCCCGCGCTGACCAGGCCGACGATCCGCCCGTCGTCGCGGATCGGGGTCACCACCCGTATCGAGGGGCCCAGCGTGCCGGTGTACGTCTCGGTGAAGGTCTGCCCGCGCAGGGCCTTCGCGGTGTTCCCGAGGAAGGTGTCCCCGATCTGCGCCGTGTCCGGATGCGTCCAGCGCACCCGCTCGGTGTCCATGATCGTGACGAAGGCGATCCCGGTGTCCTCGCGCACCCGCTCCGCGTACGGCTGGAGCACGGCGGACGGGTCCGGGGTGCGGATGGCCTCCCGTACGGAGGGGGAATCGGCCACCGCGAGGGCCGCCACCCGCACCTGCCGGGCAGCCGTCTCCTCGGCCTGCGCGCTGCCCGAGACGTACGCGAAGACGGCGCACCCGGCCACCACCGCGGCGATGAGCACGACCTGCATGGCGAAGAGCTGGCCCGCCAGGCTGCGGGGGAGGGTACGGGGGAGGGACATGCCCCACAGTCTGCCTGGCCCGGCCGGGTGTCTCCCGGATGGCCGGAAAGCGACCGTGAACGATATGAACGCAAGGGTGACCGGGGTCACAGGGCGGTGGATAGTCACCGGAGCCCCCAGGGACGGGGGCGCATGACCGAGCCGAGGAGGCAGCCGTGGCAGTGGCAGCCAAGCAGCGGGACCGAACCCACTATCTGTACATCGCCGTCATCGGTGCCGTCGCGCTCGGCATCCTGGTCGGGTTCGTCGCCCCCGGGGTGGCTGTCGAGCTGAAGCCCATCGGCGCCGGCTTCGTGAACCTGATCAAGATGATGATCTCTCCGATCATCTTCTGCACGATCGTCCTGGGCGTCGGCTCGGTGCGCAAGGCCGCCAAGGTCGGCGCGGTCGGCGGTCTGGCGCTCGGCTACTTCCTGGTCATGTCGACCGTGGCCCTCGCCATCGGCCTGCTGGTCGGCAACGTGCTGGAGCCCGGCTCCACCCTCCACATCACCGAACAGGCGCGGGCCGCGGGCGAGGCGCAGGCCTCGGGCGCGAGCGAGTCCACCGTGGACTTCCTGCTCGGCGTCATCCCGACCACGATCGTCTCCGCCTTCACCGCGGGCGAGGTTCTCCAGACCCTGCTCGTCGCCCTGCTCGCGGGCTTCGCGCTCCAGGCGATGGGCTCGTCCGGCGAGCCGATCCTGCGCGGCATCGGCCACATCCAGCGCCTCGTCTTCCGTATCCTCGCCATGATCATGTGGGTCGCCCCGGTCGGCGCGTTCGGCGCGATCGCCGCGGTGGTCGGCGAGACCGGCCTCGACGCCCTGAAGTCGCTGGCGATCATCATGATCGGGTTCTACGTCACCTGCGCGCTGTTCGTCTTCGTGGTACTCGGTGTGCTCCTGCGCCTGGTCGCCGGGGTGAACCTGTTCTCGCTGCTGAAGTACCTGGGCCGCGAGTTCCTGCTCATCCTGTCCACCTCCTCCTCCGAGTCGGCCCTGCCGCGGCTGATCGCGAAGATGGAGCACCTGGGCGTCAGCAAGCCCGTCGTCGGCATCACCGTGCCGACCGGCTACTCCTTCAACCTCGACGGCACCGCGATCTACCTCACGATGTCCTCGCTGTTCATCGCCAACGCGATGGGCGACCCGCTGAGCGCGGGCGAGCAGATCTCGCTGCTGGTCTTCATGATCATCGCCTCGAAGGGCGCGGCGGGCGTCACCGGCGCGGGCCTGGCGACCCTGGCCGGCGGACTCCAGTCGCACCGCCCCGAACTCGTCGACGGCGTCGGCCTGATCGTCGGCATCGACCGCTTCATGAGCGAGGCGCGGGCGCTGACCAACTTCGCGGGCAACGCGGTCGCCACGGTCCTGGTCGGCCACTGGACGAAGGAGATCGACAAGGACCGGGTGAACGAGGTGCTGGCCGGCCGTGTGCCGTTCGACGAGAAGACCCTCGTCGACGACGGCCACGGCCCCGCCGGGGACCCGGCGGGCTCCGACGAGGTCCCCGAACAGCGGGACATCGCCGCCGAGCAGCCCGCCAAGGTCTGACCTCCCCCCACGGCCGTCGCGGCACCCCCCCCGGGCCGCCGGCGGCTCCCCCACGCAAGGACACCCGTATCCCCCCGGTGCGGGTGTTCTTGCGTCGTTCCCGCGTCACGGTCCGGCCGGCCGTTGCGACCCTCTTGTTCCGCAGGGGTCCTGGAGCGGCACCGCGCGCATATCGTGGTCGACACGGGTGGGCGCTCGGGTGCCTCCGGCTCCTCCGGTTCCACCGGCGGTCCGCCGCACAGGGAATTGACGGGCCCCGGCGAACCAATCCTGACCAGGTGAAACGCCCTGAGCTGGATCCTTTCCCCCAAGTGCGTACCTGACAGTCAAGTGGGTGCTGGGCAAGGCCCGTTCGCTCGTCCAGCATGGTTCTCATGACGCAAGCGAACACACCGAATCCCGCACCTGTCACCGTTCTCGGCCTCGGCGACATGGGCCGCGCCCTGGCCGGCGCCTTCCTGGCCGCCGGTCACCCCACCACCGTCTGGAACCGTTCCCCCGGAAAGGGCGAGGACCTCGTGTCCCGGGGCGCGGTGCGGGCCGCGTCCGCCGAGGAGGCCGTGCGGGCGAGCGGGCTCGTGGTCGTCTGCCTCGTCGACTACGACGCCTCCGACGCGCTCCTGGAGCCGCTGGCAGGGGCTCTGGAGGGGCGGGTCCTGGTCAACCTCACCTCGGACACCCCCGCCCGTTCGCGGCAGGCCGCCGCCTGGGCCGAGAAGCACTCCCTGGCCTACCTCGACGGGGCGATCATGGTGCCGGTCGACGTGGTCGGCTCGGCCGAGGCGCTGGTCTTCCACTCCGGCGACCGGGCCGCCTACGAGGCGCACGAGGCCACACTCAAGGCGCTCGGCGAGCCCGCCACCTTCCTCGGCGAGGACCACGGGCTCGCCGCCGCCTACGACATGGCGATGCTGGACTTCTTCTACGGAGCCATGGGCGGTCTCGTGCACGCCTTCGCGCTGGCCCGTGCGGAGGGCATCGACGGCGCGTCGCTCGCCCCGTACCTCAACACGATCGCGGGCATCCTGCCGCCGATCGCCGCGTACACGGCGGTCGAGGTCGACTCGCGTGACTACGTTGCCGAGGGCGCGAACCTCGCCATGATGACGGCCGGTGTCGACCACATCCTGCACACCGCGAAGGACCACCGCCTGGACGTCTCGCAACTGTCCGCGATCAAGGGGATCGCCGACCGGGCCATCGCCAAGGGCCACGGCCGCGAGTCCTGGTCGAGCATCGTCGAGGTGCTCGCCGCCGAGCACTGACCGCCGCGAACGGGGGAGGGGCCCGCACCGCGTCCACCATCGACGCGGTACGGGCCCCGGCCACGCACAACCGGCCACGCATACCGGCTTTGCACAAACGGCTTTGCACAAACGGCCCTGCTCAACCGGCCTTGCTCGACCGGCCCTGTGCGCCGGGCGGGCTACGCCGGGCGGAACCACACCGTCGCCAGCGGCGGCAGCGTCACCGAGATGCTGGACGGGCGGCCGTGCGCGGGAACCGCCTCCGCCTTCAGCGGCTCCTCGTTGCGCACGTCGCCGCCGCCGTAACGGGCCGCGTCGGTGTTCAGGACCTCCACCCAGCCCTCCGTGCCGGTCTCCGGCACCCCGAGACGGTAGTCGCCGCGGACCGCCGGGGAGAAGTGCGAGACCGCGAGCAGCGGGGAGCCGTCCGCGTCGTACCGCAGGAACGCGAACACGTTGTCCTCGGCCGCCCCGCCGTCCACCCAGCTGAACCCCTCCGGCACGGAGTCCCGCTGCCACAGCGCGGGCACCGCCCCGTACACCGCGTTCAGGTCACCGACGAGCGTGCGCACCCCCCGGTGGTCGCCGGAGGCGTCGTACGCCGGGTCCAGCAGCCACCAGTCCGGACCGTGCCCCTCGGACCACTCCGCTCCCTGGGCGAACTCCTGGCCCATGAAGAGGAGTTGCTTGCCGGGGTGGGCCCACATGAAGCCCAGGTAGGCGCGGTGGTTGGCGCGCTGCTGCCACCAGTCGCCGGGCATCTTCGCCACCAGCGCCTGCTTGCCGTGCACCACCTCGTCGTGCGAGATCGGCAGCACGTAGTTCTCGCTGTACGCGTACACCATCGAGAACGTCATCTCGTCGTGGTGGTACTTGCGGTGGACCGGCTCCTTCGCCATGTACTGGAGCGAGTCGTGCATCCAGCCCATGTTCCACTTCAGCCCGAAGCCCAGACCCCCGCCGTCGGTGGGCCGGGTGACGCCGTCCCAGGCGGTGGACTCCTCGGCGATGGTGACGACGCCGGGGTTGCGGCGGTAGACGGTCGCGTTCATCTCCTGGAGGAAGGCGACCGCGTCCAGGTTCTCCCGGCCGCCGAACTCGTTGGGCGACCACTGGCCGTCCTCGCGGGAGTAGTCGAGGTAGAGCATCGAGGCCACCGCGTCGACCCGCAGCCCGTCGATGTGGAACTCCTCGCACCAGTACGTGGCGTTGGCGACGAGGAAGTTACGCACCTCGGTGCGGCCGTAGTCGAACTCCAGCGTCCCCCAGTCCGGGTGCGCCGCGCGCTGCGGGTCGGAGTGTTCGTACAGCGGGCGTCCGTCGAACTCCGCCAGCGCCCAGTCGTCGCGCGGGAAGTGCGCCGGAACCCAGTCCATGATCACACCGATGCCCGCCCGGTGCAGGGCGTCCACCAGGAACCGGAAGTCGTCCGGGGTGCCCATCCGGGAGGTCGGCGCGTAGAACCCGGTGACCTGATAGCCCCAGGAGCCGCCGAAGGGGTGCTCGGAGACCGGCATCAGCTCGACGTGCGTGAAGCCCAGGTCCTTGACGTACGCGGGGAGTTGCTTCGCGAGCTGACGATAGGTCAGGCCAGGCCGCCAGGAGGCGAGATGGACCTCGTACACCGAGAACGGGGCCTCGTGGACCGGCCGGTCGCCCCGGTGTGCCATCCAGTCCGCGTCCTGCCACTCGTGGTGCGCGGCGGTGACGATCGAGGCGGTCGCGGGCGGCACCTCGGTGCGCCGGGCCATCGGGTCGGCCCGCACCGTGTGCGAACCGTCCGGGCGGCAGATGTCGTACTTGTACAGCGCGCCCTCGCCGACCCCGGGCAGGAACAGCTCCCACACCCCGGTCGAGCCGAGCGAACGCATCGGGAAGCCCGTGCCGTCCCAGTAGGTGAAGTCACCGGTGATCCGCACGCCGCGCGCGTTCGGCGCCCAGAGGGTGAACCGGGTCCCGGTCACCCCCTGGTGCTCCATCGGCTCCGCGCCGAGCGCCCGCCACAGCTCCTCGTGGCGGCCCTCGCCGATCAGATGCAGATCGAGTTCGCCGATCGAGGGCCAGAAGCGGTACGGGTCCTCCACCTCGACGGTGGTGTCGTCGTACGCCACTTCGAGCCGGTACGCGGGGACCTCCGGCACCGGCAGCACACCGGAGAAGAAGCCGTCGCCGTCGTCGTGCAGCTCGGCCCGCAGCCCGGTCGTCAGCACCGTGACCGACCGCGCGAACGGCCGTAGCACCCGTACGAGCACCCCGCCGGGGATCGGGTGCGCGCCGAGCACGTCGTGCGGCGCGTGGTGGTCGCCGGCCAGCAGCCGGCCGCGGTCCGCGCCGTCCAGGGCCGGTGCGGGACGCACTCCCCGGCCGTCGCCGGCCCGCCGGGGGCGCGGCGGGCCCGCGTCGGCGCGCCGGGGCCGGGCGCGCTCGGCGGGCCCGGCCCCGGCGGGGGGCGTGGCGGGCGCGGACGTCGGGGCCGGCGCGGCCGATACGAACGCGGCGGCTTCGACGGCGCCGTCGATGACAGCTTCGACGGGGACCTCGGCAGGCACTTCGGCGGTCTTGCGGGATGCCTTGCGGGACGGCTTGCGGGCGGTCACAGGGACTGCCTCCTCGGAGGGTGAAGGGGGAGAAGCAGGGGCGGGGGAGACACACGGGGAGGTACGGGGAGAGGGGAAGCGGGGAGCGGGAGGTACGGGGAGCGGAGAGGCGGGGAGGGGTGGAGAGGCGGGGAGGTACGGGGGGGAAGGGGGCGGGAGCGGCCCGGTTCAGGCTGCGGCGGACTGGGCCAGTCGTTGGATGGCCGCCATCGGGACCGGCAGCCAGTCGGGGCGGTGCCGGGCCTCGTACAGCACCTCGTACACGGCCTTGTCGGTCTCGTGGGCGCGCAGCAGCTCCGGTTCGCCGCGCGGATCGCTGCCCGACACCTGCGTGTAGCCCTCGCAGTAGGCGGCACGGCAGCGGGCCGCCCACTCCGGGTTCCACGGGAGGTGCGAGCGGGCCGCGTAGTCGAAGGACCGCAGCATGCCCGCGACATCGCGCACCGGAGGCGCGGGGCTGCGGCGCTCGGGCAGTGGGCGGGCCGGTTCGCCCTCGAAGTCGATCAGCGACCAGAAGCCGTCGGGGGAACGCAGCGTCTGCCCGAGGTGGAGATCGCCGTGCACCCGCTGCTGGGCCCAGCCGGTGCCCCGGACCCCGAGGTCCGTCACCGCGTCGAACGCGGCGCGCAGCCCGGGGACGTACGGCACGAGCGCAGGGACCGCCTGGGCGGCGGCCTCCAGCCGGTGGATCATCTGCGAGACGAGCTGCCGGGTCTGGGTGCCGTGCAGCGCCGGGGTCGGCAGCGCGGCGGCGAGCGCGGTGTGCACCTCGGCGGTGGCCCGGCCCAGGGCCCGCGCCTCCGGCAGGAAGTCGCGGCCCGCGGCGAGCGCGGCCAGCGCGAGCTGCCAGCCGTCGCGCGCGCCGTGCAGGAAGGGCTGGAGGACGCCGAGGGTGAGCGGTTCGGGTCCTGGAGCCTCGAACCAGGCGACCGGGGCCGGTACCCGCGCGCACCCCTCGCCGGCGAGTGCGAGGGGCAGCTCCAGGTCCGGGTTGGTGCCCGGGAAGACGCGCCGGAAGATCTTGAGGATGAACGCCTCCCCGTAGACGAGCGAGGAGTTGGACTGTTCGGCGTCCAGTACCCGGGGCGTGAGACCGGCCGGGATCGCGGCGGTCCGCTCGAAGCGGAGCGAGCCGAGGCTCCCGGGGCGGCGGAGGCGTTCCAGCAGCAGATCGGCCAGCCGCGGATCGTGCAGCGCGTCGTAGACGGTCCGCCCGGCGAGCGGACCCCGCTCCACCCGGCCGATCAGGGCGCCCGCGAGCAGCGGCGGCAGTGACGTTCTTGCGCCCAGGAGCAGTTGGTAGCAGTCCTCGGCAGGGCGGGCCTGCTGGGAGGGCTGCTCGACGCGCAGGAGCAGGTGCAGGAGTCCCGGGCCCGCCGTGCCGTCCAGCGGCAGCATCTCCGTGGCGGAGACCAGGGAGAAGCCGGTGACCGGCCGGCCCTTGCCGGCGAACCACCGCTGCCGGGGCAGCCATGCGTGGAGCAGTGGGGCGAGGGACGGGAGCAGGGCCCCGTCCGACGTACTGCCCGGTGGTGCGCTCGTACTGCTGGGTGGTGCGCTGTTCCTCGTGCTCTTCGCCAGGGCGACGTGAGTGGATGCAGCCTCCGACATGGCATCGCGTCCTTTCCCCGGGCACACCACAGGATGCGAAGAGTGTCCCGGATTGCGGCAACGGCTGTCCGGCTGTGCGGGACGTGTCGGGAGAGGAGGGTCCTTACGGACTCGAACGGCGGAACCGTGAAGCCTCGAACGGTGAGCCGCGAAGGCCCGATGTGGGTCAGAGTGCCCCGTGCGGGACGGCGGAAACCGTCCCGCACGGGGCGGGTCCGGCATCAGGCCGGCGGCGCGTCCTTGCGCAGCCGGAACCAGTAGAAGCCGTGTCCCGCGAGGGTCAGCAGGTAGGGCCACTGGCCGATGGCCGGGAAGCGCACCCCACCGATCAGCTCCACCGGATGACGTCCGCCGAACGACCGCAGGTCCAGCTCCGTCGGCTGCGCGAACCGCGAGAAGTTGTGCACGCACAGGACGAGGTCGTCGCCGTACTCGCGGGTGAACGCCAGCACCGCCGGGTTGGAGGAGGGCAGTTCGGTGTACTCGCCGAGACCGAAGGCCGGATTCTGCTTGCGGATCTCGATCATCCGGCGGGTCCAGTGCAGCAGCGAGGACGGCGAGGCCATCGACGCCTCGACGTTGGTGACCTGGTAGCCGTAGACCGGGTCCATGATCGTGGGGAGGTAGAGCCGCCCCGGATCACTGGAGGAGAACCCGGCGTTGCGGTCGGGCGTCCACTGCATCGGGGTGCGGACCGCGTCCCGGTCGCCCAGCCAGATGTTGTCGCCCATCCCGATCTCGTCCCCGTAGTAGAGGATCGGGGAGCCGGGCAGCGACAGCAGCAGCGCGGTGAACAGCTCGATCTGGTTGCGGTCGTTGTCCAGCAGCGGGGCCAGGCGCCGGCGGATGCCGATGTTGGCGCGCATCCGCGGGTCCTTGGCGTACTCCGCGTACATGTAGTCGCGCTCTTCGTCCGTGACCATCTCGAGGGTCAGCTCGTCGTGGTTGCGCAGGAAGATGCCCCACTGGCAGTTCTTCGGGATCGCCGGGGTCTTCGCCAGGATTTCGGAGACCGGGTAGCGGCTCTCGCGGCGCACCGCCATGAAGATCCGCGGCATCACGGGGAAGTGGAACGCCATGTGGCACTCGTCGCCGCCCTGCTCGTAGTCGCCGAAGTAGTCGACGACGTCCTCCGGCCACTGGTTGGCCTCGGCGAGGAGCACGGTGTCCGGGTAGTTGGCGTCGATCTCCTTGCGGACCCGCTTGAGGAAGTGGTGGGTCTCGGGGAGGTTCTCGCAGTTGGTGCCCTCGCGCTGGTAGAGGTAGGGCACCGCGTCGACCCGGAAGCCGTCGATGCCCAGGTCCAGCCAGAAGCGCAGGGCCGCGAGGATCTCCTCCTGCACCGCCGGGTTCTCGTAGTTGAGGTCCGGCTGGTGCGAGAAGAAGCGGTGCCAGTAGTACTGCTTGCGCACCGGGTCGAACGTCCAGTTGGACGTCTCGGTGTCGACGAAGATGATCCGGGCGTCCTGGAACTGCTTGTCGTCGTCCGCCCAGATGTAGTAGTCGCCGTACGGCCCGTCCGGGTCGGTGCGGGACTGCTGGAACCACTCGTGCTGATCGCTCGTGTGGTTCATGACGAAGTCGATGATGACGCGCATGCCCCGCTGGTGCGAGGCGTCCACGAACTCCACGAAGTCGGCGAGGTCGCCGAACTCCGGCAGGACCGCGGTGTAGTCGGAGACGTCGTAGCCCCCGTCGCGCAGCGGCGACTTGAAGAACGGCGGCAGCCAGAGGCAGTCGACGCCGAGCCACTGGAGGTAGTCCAGTTTGGCGGTGATGCCCTTGAGGTCGCCGATTCCGTCGCCGTTGGAGTCCTGGAAGGACCGGACGAGCACCTCGTAGAAGACGGCGCGCTTGAACCAGTCGGGATCGCGGTCCTTGGCGGGAGTGTCCTCGAACGTGTCGTGGACAGGCTCATTGACGATCATGGTGTGGGTGACCCTCCGGTCGGCGGGGACGGTCGCAGGACGGCGATGTGCGCGGGCGTGATGCCCGGCTCTAGGCGCACATAGAAGGCCCTGCCCCAGTGATAGGTATCGCCGGTGAGCTCGTCGCGCACCGGTACGCGCTCGTGCCATGAGAGGCCGAGCCGCTCCATGTCCAACGAGACCGTGGCCTCCTGGGTGTGGTGCGGGTCGAGGTTCACGACCACCAGAACGGTGTTCGCTCCGGAGCGCTTGCTGTAGGCGATCAGCGCTTCGTTGTCGGTGTGGTGGAAGTGGACGTCGCGCAGCTGCCGCAGAGCGGGGTTACGCCGGCGGATCCGGTTCAGCGAGGTGATCAGGGGGCTCAGCGTGCGGCCTTCGCGTTCCGCCGACTCCCAGTCCCTCGGGCGCAGTTCGTACTTCTCCGAGTGCAGGTACTCCTCGCTCCCCGGCTTGGCCGGAGTGTTCTCGCACAGCTCGAATCCCGCGTACACGCCCCAGGACGGGGCGAGCGTCGCGGCCAGGACCGCCCGGGTCTCGAACGCCGGGCGGCCGCCCTCCTGGAGGTGGCCGGGAAGGATGTCGGGGGTGTTCACGAAGAAGTTGGGCCGCATGTACGAGGCGGCCTCGCCGGACAGCTCCGTGACGTACTCCGTCAGCTCCTGCTTGGTGTTGCGCCAGGTGAAGTACGTGTACGACTGCTGGAAGCCGACCGCGCCCAGGGTGTGCATCATCGCCGGGCGGGTGAACGCCTCCGCCAGGAAGATCACATCGGGGTCGGTGCCGTTGATCTCGGCGATGACCTTCTCCCAGAAGACCACCGGCTTGGTGTGCGGGTTGTCGACCCGGAAGATCCGCACGCCGCGTTCCATCCAGAAGCGCAGGATCCGTGACGTCTCCGCCACCAGACCGCGCATGTCCTTGTCGAAGGCGATCGGATAGATGTCCTGGTACTTCTTCGGCGGGTTCTCGGCGTACGCGATCGAACCGTCGGGGCGGTGGTGGAACCAGTCCGGGTGCTCCTTGACCCACGGGTGGTCCGGTGAGCACTGGAGCGCGAAGTCCAGCGCGATCTCCATCCGCAGATTGCGGGCCACCGACACGAAGTGGTCGAAGTCCTCCAGCGTGCCCAGCTCCGGGTGGACCGCGTCGTGCCCGCCGTCCGGCGAGCCGATCGCCCACGGCACGCCCGGATCGTGCTCCCCGGGCGTCAGGCTGTTGTCCGGGCCCTTGCGGTGGGTCGTTCCGATCGGGTGGACCGGGGGCAGATACACGACGTCGAACCCCATGGCGGCGACCGCGGGCAGCCGCTCGGCGGCCGTCCGGAAGGTGCCGCTGACCAGCCGGGTCGCCGCGTCCGGCGAGGTGTCGGCCGGGTCCACCGGCTCCCGGCGCGCCCCCTCCGAGCGCGGGAACAGCTCGTACCACGACCCGAACAGCGCCCGTTCGCGTTCCACCCGCACCGCCAGCGGCTTGGCGCGGGTGACCAGCTCGCGCAGCGGATACCGGGCCAGGACGGCTTCGGCGGCCGGGGTCAGGGCGGCGGCCAGCCGGGCGGCCGGCGGGTAAGCGGTGTCGCGCAGCGCGTCCACCGCCGCCAGCACCGCCTCGCGGCCGTGCTTCTTCGGTACGCCCGCGGCGGCGCGCTCCAGCAGGGCCGCGCCCTCCGCCAGCACCAGGTCCGTGTCGATGCCCGCCGGAATCTTGATCGCGGCGTGGTGCCGCCAGGTGGTGACCGGATCGCTCCAGGCCTCGACCGTGTACGTCCAGCGGCCCTCGGACGAGGGGGTGACCTCCGCCCCCCACCGGTCCGTCCCCGGGGCCAGCTCGCGCATCGGGGTCCACGGTCCGACCCGTCCGCTCGGGTCGCGCAGCACGACATTGGCGGCCACCGCGTCGTGGCCTTCGCGGAAGACGGTGGCGGTGACCTGGAAGGTCTCACCGGTGACGGCCTTCGCCGCTCGTCTGCCGCAGTCGACGAGAGGACGGACGTCCAGGACGGGAATACGACCGATCATGGAATCACCTGAGGGCTGGAGGAGCTCGGGGTGCACGGGGGACGGCACGGGCGCGGAGGACCGACCGCGTGTACCGCGAAGACGGGGATCTGTCCTTTGTAGCTGCTCAGCTGTCTGCTGACGGGCTGTGGGCATGGCCGCTCCTGTCCGCGTTCACTCGAATGGCACTCGAATGGGTGGGTCGCGGGGGTTTCGCGCATGTTTCGGGGGGCGGGGAGACGTGTGCGGGCCGGGTCGTGCCGCGTACCGGGGAAGCCTTCCCCGCGTCCGCGGGTGGGAAATCCGACGCTGTGTTAACTACTCGGTCGTAGCGGGCCGCTCGGGAACCGCCGGGCGCGGCGCGCACGCTCCGGTGGGCGCGGGGACTCGAGGCGCCCCGACGGGATCCGGAGACCCGTTCTGCGGCGCCACACGGCAGCCTTCCCTGTGGCAGGGAGGTCCACAAGGCTGCGTACGGGAGGGAAATCGGCCAAACCCCCAGGTGAACGGAGTGACGGAGGGTCACGGGCGAGGCGGGTGGGGCACCCGTGGGACGCCCGTGGGGCGCCCGTGGAGCGGCTGTGGGGCACCCGTGGAGCGCCTGTGGCCGTCCGTGGAGCGCTCGTGGAGCGCCTGTGGGGTGGCGTGCGGCGGCCGCCCCCGGCCCCGGTGAGCCGTCCGCGCGCCGTGGCAGCCCGCCACGGACGGCCGCTACCGTCAGGGGTGACGGAAGGGACGCACACCGTGGTGCGTCCGCCCGGATGCGCAAGTCCCCTGTAAAGGTGGAGTACGTGAAGGCCATTCGTCGATTCACCGTGCGTCCTGTCCTCCCCGAACCCCTCCGACCCCTCCACGACCTCGCGCGCAACCTGCGCTGGTCCTGGCACACCGAGACCCGTGAGCTCTTCCGGGCCGCCGACCCCGAGGGCTGGCGGCCCGCGGACGCCGACCCCGTACGCCTGCTCGGCTCGCTGTCCGCCGGGCGGCTGGCCGAACTGGCCGGGAACGAGGAATACCTCGCCCGCCTCGCCGAGGCGTCCGCCGACCTGGCCGAGTATCTGGACGGCCCCCGCTGGTATCAGGAACAGCGCGCGGCCGGAGCCGAACTCCCCTCCGCCATCGCCTACTTCTCACCCGAATTCGGCGTCACCGCGGCGCTGCCCCAGTACAGCGGCGGCCTAGGCATCCTGGCCGGCGACCACCTCAAGGCCGCCAGCGACCTCGGCGTCCCGCTCATCGGCGTCGGCCTGCTCTACCGGCACGGCTACTTCCGCCAGACCCTCTCGCGCGACGGCTGGCAGCAGGAGCACTACCCCGTCCTCGACCCCAACGAGCTCCCGCTCGACCTGGTCCGCGAGGCCGACGGCACCCCCGCCCGGGTGGTGCTCGCCCTGCCCGGCGGACGCTCGCTGCACGCCTGCGTCTGGCTGGCCCGGGTCGGCCGTGTGCCGCTGCTCCTGCTCGACTCCGACGTCGAGGAGAACGCCCCCGGCGAACGCGACGTCACCGACCGGCTGTACGGCGGCGGCAGCGACCACCGGCTGCTCCAGGAGATGCTGCTCGGCATCGGCGGGGTGCGCGCCGTGCGCACCTGGTGCCGGCTGACCGGCACCCCGGAGCCGGAGGTGTTCCACACCAACGAGGGCCACGCCGGCTTCCTCGGTCTGGAGCGCATCCGTGAACTGGGCGCCGCCGGACTCGACTTCGACGCCGCCCTCGAAGTGGTCCGGGCCGGGACCGTCTTCACCACCCACACCCCGGTGCCCGCCGGAATAGACCGTTTCGAGCGGCAGCTGATCGCCCGCCACTTCGGCGACGACGGCGAGCTGCCCGGCGTGCCCGTCGAGAAGATCCTGCGGCTGGGCACCGAGACCTACCCCGGCGGCGAGCCGGAGCTGTTCAACATGGCGGTGATGGGCCTCCGGCTCGCCCAGCGCGCCAACGGCGTCTCCACCCTGCACGGGGCCGTCAGCCGGGAGATGTTCGCCGGGCTCTGGCCGGGCTTCGACC
Organism: Streptomyces sp. NPDC048142; assembly: GCF_043202835.1. Lineage (NCBI taxonomy): Bacteria > Bacillati > Actinomycetota > Actinomycetes > Kitasatosporales > Streptomycetaceae > Streptomyces > Streptomyces sp. NPDC048142. Next base: position 18,801 of record NZ_JBIDBC010000007.1, on the reverse strand, counting down.
CCGCCGAGGTGCCCATCACCTCCGTCACCAACGGCGTCCACGCGCCGACCTGGGTGGCCCCCGAGGTGTTCCGGCTCGGCGCGGGCCGGGTCGGCGAGGACCGCGCCCACCAGGTGCTGGCGGGCGGCCCGGTGGCCGACGAGGCCGCCACGGGGAGCGGCACCCCCCGCCGCTGGGACGCGGTGACCGGCATCGGCGACCAGGAGATCTGGGACCTGCGCCGGGAGCTGCGCGGGCAGCTGGTCACCGAGGTCCGCCGCCGGCTCTACGCCTCCTGGCGGCGGCGCGGTGCGGGCACCGCCGAGCTTGGCTGGATCGACGGCGTCCTCGACCCGGACGTCCTGACGATCGGCTTCGCCCGGCGGGTCCCCTCGTACAAACGGCTCACGCTGATGCTGCGCGACCGCGACCGGCTGCGGGCGCTGCTGCTGCACCCGACGCACCCGATCCAGATCGTCGTCGCGGGCAAGGCCCACCCCGCCGACGACGGCGGCAAGCGGCTGGTGCAGGAGCTGGTGCGGTTCGCGGACGACCCACGGGTGCGCCACCGCATCGTTTTCCTCCCGGACTACGGCATGGGCATGGCGCAGAAGCTCTACCCGGGCTGTGACGTCTGGCTCAACAACCCGCTGCGCCCGCTGGAGGCGTGCGGTACGAGCGGGATGAAGGCGGCGCTGAACGGCTGCCTCAACCTGTCCGTGCGCGACGGCTGGTGGGACGAGTGGTTCGACCCGGACTTCGGCTGGGAGATCCCCACCGCGGACGGCTCGGCGGTCGACGAGGACCGCCGCGACGAGCTGGAGTCGAACGCCCTGTACGCCCTGATCGAGGACCGGGTCGCCCCGCGCTTCTACGACCGGGGGGCCGGGGGACTGCCCGACCGCTGGATCGAGATGGTCCGCTCCACCCTGGTCACCCTGGGGCCACGGGTGCTCGCGGGGCGGATGGTGCGCGAGTACACCGAGCGCCTGTACGCTCCGGCCGCGCGGTCCCGGCGGGCCCTGGAGCCCGGGGCCGCGCGGGATCTCGCCCGGTGGAAGGCCAAGGTCCGGGCGGCCTGGCCGGGGGTCTCCGTCGACCATGTGGAGTCGGTGACCGACACCGCGGCGGGCGGTTCGGCGGAGCTCGGCGCCACCCTGGCGCTGCGGGTGCGGGTCGCGCTCGGCGGCCTGGACCCGGACGACGTGGAGGTCCAGGTGGTGGCGGGCCGGGTCGACTCCGGCGACGCCATCGCGGACGCCCAGACCTTCCCGCTGAAGCCGGCGGGCGGCCAGGACCTGGAGGACCGCTGGCTGTACGAGGGGCCGCTCGCCCTGGACCGGACGGGACCGTACGGCTACACCGTGCGCGTCCTGCCCGCCCACAAGCTGCTGGCCACCAGCGCCGAACTGGGCCTGGTCGCGCTGCCGACCGAGGCGACGGGGGAGGGCGCGGGCGTGCTGATGCGCTGAGCGCGCGCCACGGCGGACCCGAGGGACCCGGCACCCGCGCGGTGCCGGGTCCCTGCGCGTGCCGGACCCTGTGCGCGGGCGGGGCGTCGCGCGTGCCCACGGCCGGACGGCGGGAAGCGCGTACGCCTCCCTGACCTGTACCTGTACCTGCACCTGACGAGTGCGGATTCTGGTTCCCCCCGGCCCGAGCGACTGGCCCGGCGGAGCCCGTACACGCCATGGCGAACGGCCCGGGAGGGGGCGTACTCCTCCCGGGCCGTTCCGTATGTGCTCCCTCGTGCGCTCCCTCCGGGCCGGGGGCCCGGTGGGATCAGAAGGTGAGCTTGAAGCTGTTGATCCGCCCGATGTCGTACCGCGCGCGGTCCTGGACCTTCAGCTTCCAGACTCCGTTGGCCACCTCGGACGAGGCGTTGACCGTGTAGGTCTCCACCACGTCGTCCGCGGAGTCGCCGCCGGAGGAGTTCTTCAGCCGGTAGGCGCTGCCGTCCGGGGCCACCAGGTCGATGACCAGGTCACCGCGCCAGGTGTGCGTGATGTCCACGCCGACCTTGAGGTCGCTCGGCGCGTTGCCGGCCACACCGGAGACGGTGATCGAGCTGGTGACGGCCGCACCGGCGTCCGGGATGTTCACGACGGTGTCGTTCTCGAAGACCTTGTCGCCCGGGTCGGGGTCGCCGCCGCCGGGGCGGTCGCCCACGTTGATCCCGGCCCAGGCGTGCGCCACGGCCGCGTACTCGGGGCTGGTTGCCCCGTACAGCTCACTGGCGACCGCCAGCGTGCCGGTGCGGGCCGCCGCGTAGTTCGTGGTCGAGGTGAACTTGGTGGTGAGCGCCTTGAACCAGATCAGCGACGCCTTGTCCCGGCCGATGCCGGTGACCGGCAGCCCGTCGGAGGTCGGGGAGTCGTAGCTGACACCGTTGATCGTCTTGGCGCCGCTGCCCTCGGAGAGCAGGTAGTACCAGTGGTTGGCCGGGCCCGAGGAGTAGTGGACGTCGACGTTGCCGATGCCCGAGTACCAGTAGTCCTTGGAGTTGCCGTCCCTGCTCGGCTTGTCCATGTAGCGCAGCGGGGTGCCGTTGCCACGGATGTCGATCTTCTCGCCGACCAGGTAGTCGCCCTGGTCCTCGGAGTTGTTCGCGTGGAACTCGACGGCGGCGGCGAAGATGTCGGACGTCGCCTCGTTGAGGCCGCCGGACTCACCGCTGTAGCGGAGGCCCGCCGTGTTCGAGGTGAGGCCGTGGGTCATCTCGTGGGCGGCCACGTCGATGGAGGTCAGCGGCTTGGCGTTGCCCTCGCCGTCGCCGTACGTCATGCAGAAGCAGCTGTCCTGCCAGAAGGCGTTGACGTAGTTGTTGCCGTAGTGGACGCGGGAGTACGCACCGACGCCGTCGCCCCGGATGCCGCTGCGGCCGTGCACGTTCTTGAAGTAGTCCCAGGTGAGCGCGGCCCCGTAGTGGGCGTCGGCGCCCGCGGTCTCGGCGTTCTGCGGGGTGCCGTTGCCCCAGATGTCGTCCGGCCCGGAGAACAGGGTCCCGGTGCCGGAGCTGCCCCGGTTGAGGTTGTACGTCTTGTGGTTGCCGCGCGTGGTGTCGGTCAGGGTGTACGAGGGCGCGGTGCCCAGCGTCACCTGGCCGCTGTACTGGGTGTTGCCGGTGCCGTTGTGGACGGCCTGCCACTCGTAGAGCTTCTCACCGGAGGTGGCGTCGGTGATCACGTGGAGCTCGTTCGGGGTTCCGTCGTGCTGGAGTCCGCCGACCACGGTCTCGTACGCGAGCTGCGGCGAGCCACTGCCCAGCCACACCACCTTGCGCGGGGCCTCGTCGGCCTTCGTCGCCTTCGAGCCCTCGGCCTTCGCCGCGCCGAGCGCCTGCTTCTCGGCTGCGGCCGGGGCCACGTCGGCGGTGAGGCCTACGGCCTTCAGCTGCGCACTGGTCGCCTTCGACGCCTTGCTGACGCCCTCGGCCGCCCCGGACGCGGACTCCTTGACCACGAGGTCGCCGCCGAGGACGGGGAGCCCGTTCAGGGTGCGCTCGTAGCGGGTGTGCGTCGTGCCGTCGCGGTCCAGGGTGACATCGCGGACCACGAGCTTCTCCGTGGACCCGAGGCCGAGTTCCTTGGCGGTGGCCGCCCTGGTGGCGTTCGCCTCGCTGAGCAGCTCGGCGCGCTGGGCGGGGGAGAGCTTCGCGGGCAGGGCGCCCGGGTCGGCCTTCGTACCGGCGGTGATGCCGCCGAGCGGGGCCGAGGCGGGGGCGGAGGTGGCGGTCGCGGCGCCGGAAGGGACGGCGACGGCTATGAGGGCTGCTGCGGCTATCAGAGCGCCGGTCGCGGTGGCGCGACGGCTGGGCGTGGATCTCACGCGGTCTCCTTCTGCGAGGGGGGTACCGGCGGCGCTTGACGGGCCGTCCGGACAATGCAGGCGGTGCGCAGAACGGGTGAAGAGTGTCAGGAGAAGACCGTGCCTGTCAGGGGCGCGTCAAGAACTTGGCCGATTTTCGTTCGTTGCCAGAAAGGTCATGTTCGTTAAGCGGACGTTTCACCGGTCATTGCCGCGGTGTTACCTGGCGTTGCGGAGCCCTGTACTCACAGGGTGGTCACAGGTTTCGTGCGCCACGGACGCCGCGCCGCCGAGGGCGGGAGGGGTGTGATGACCGCCTGATGAGACGGCGTCGGGTTCTGGCCAGATCCGCACGCCGGAATGTGTCGGTCCGTCAGAACGCGGACAGAGGGCGGGTGGAGGGCTCAGGTCGGCGCGGCGTGTCCCGACGTCGCCGGTCCGGAGTCCGTGCGCCGTCGGGGCTCAGGCGTGCGTCCCGGCGGCCTGCCTGTCGTGCCGGGGGAGCGGGCCGGGGCGCCAGGACAGCAGGACCGTCATGGTCAGGCAGACGAGGTCGAAGACCAGGACTCCCGCCCCGAACCCGCCCCTGGCGATGTACGCGAAGAACGCCACGGTGAAGACCCCTGACGCCAGGCCGAACGCCGACATCAGCGCCGGGCCCGCGTGCCGCTCCGGCAGGGCCGCTGTCGCGGTGAGGGCGGCCGTCACCAGGATGTCGGGGCCGATGAAGGCCGTGTCCACGCCGCGTACGAAGAGGTTCAGCAAGGTCCCGAGGGCGATGAAAGCGGCTGTGCAGCGGGCGGCGGAGGTGAGGGTGGTGATGCGCACGGTCCTGCCTCTTTCGGGTGGGGAGAGAGTGGCGGTCACTATGTCTACGCTGTAGACAGCGCCATGTCTACAGCGTAGACGTGGGGCGTGGCAGAATGCCAGGCATGGGCAAGACGCGCTTCCTCAATCCCGGACTGATCGTCCGCACCGCTCTGGACATGGGGGACCGTGACGGCGCCGACGCCATGACGATGCGCCGGATCGCCGGTGAGCTCGGCTGTGATCCCATGGCGCTCTATCGCCACTTCTCCAACCGCGACGCACTGCTCGACGCCGTCGCCGATCTGGCCCTCTCGGAAGTCGCGGACCCCGACGCGTCCCTCCCCTGGGACCAGCGGATCGAGGCCACGGCAGCAGCCTTCCGGGGCGCCGCCGTTCAACACCCCGGGATCACCGCGCACATGGCCGCACGCCCGCCCCTGGGGGAGCACGGGCGGCGGCTCGCCGCGGGGATGCTGGGCGCGCTCGTCGCCGCTGGACTGCCGCCCGCCGCCGCCGTACGGAGTTTCCAGGCGCTCGTCGCCCACCTGGCCTCCTCCCTGGCGATGGCTGTACAGGCAGGGTCACGGGACCGCCGCTGGGACCAGGTGCGGGACATGGTCAACGCGTTGCCCGGCGCCGAGGCCGCCGGGGACGAACTGTTCGTCGTCGGGGGTGACGAACAGTTCCGGTTCGGGCTGCGGCTGTTGCTGGCCGGCATCCGGGCGGAGGCCGCGGCCGTTCGTCAACCCTGACGCGCGGCCTCGACCGCCGTGTACCCGGGAACCCTCAGCACTGACTGTAGGAAGCGTGACTTCGCGAGCGGCGGCTCGGGCGGGCAGTAGGCGGCAGGCGGCAGGCGGCAGGCCGGGGCCTTACGGCTGGTGACGTCAGCTCGCGGCGTCCTTGAGCCGTTCGGGGTCCAGGACGGTGATGCGGCCGCGGGCCAGGCGGAGCAGGCCGTGGTCGGCGTAGTCGTGCAGGACTTTGGTGCAGGTTTCGCGGGAGGTGCCGGCGGCGCGGGCCGCGTCCAGTACGGCCGGGGCGGCGTCCAGGTGCGCGCCGGCATCGGCCAGGCGTCCGGGGCGGTGATCAGCCACGCGTCGGCCGACGCCCCCGCCGCCGGCCGGCGGCGGATCAGCACGACGGCGTACAGCAGCAACAGGCCGGCCTGGAGCAGTACGAACCAGTTCAGACGCTGCGTGAGGTAGATCCCGAAGCAGCCGCAGTTCGGCACCGTCAGGCCCCGTGCGTACGCCTGTGCGGCCAGCAGTGACCACACCACCGACACGCCGCTGTACACCCACACCGGGCTTAAGGGCCTCCGAGCGCGGCTACGCGACGCCGACCTGGAGACCTTCCGCATCTACGTGTTGGGCCTGGACCGCAACGGGCGGCGAAAGTCGGACCTGATCACCGCCTTGCGCGTCCTGTGGCTCTTCAGCGAGCGCATGCCCGCCCAGTGCCGCCTCGACTGGGACTTCCCCTGGGCCGGCCGGACCGCCAAAGAGGTCGTCGGGGCACCGGCAGGAACTGAGCGGGAGAACAAGACCCCCCGCATCGCCGACGACACCATGGAGGCCCTCTTGGCCTGGGTCCTGGTGATGATCGAGGAAGCCGGCCCCGACATCCGGGACGCCTGGCATGAATACCACCAGCTGGAGGCTGGGAGGCACCACTCGCAGACCCGCTGCACCGGCACCCGGGAGGAACGACTTCGGGTATACCTCTCGTACTGTCGCAAAATGGGTGTTCCCCAGGGTGTCAACGCAAGCTGATCATATCGAGGCCCCGTGCCTGTCGATTCGCTCTCCCTGATCCCTACTTGGCGAAACTGGGGCCCTCTCCATCCGCATGACACCTGCCGCATGTGCGCCCACCTCCAGCGCGTAACCGAACCGCGTTCGTGTCGCGGGCGGTGGTATCCCGGGTTCTCAAAGTTGGCTGCCAGGGGAATCCGACGAGGGGCGCCCAAGGTCGCATGACCGAAAGCGCCCCAATCGGTCCGCTCCTAGCTGCTCGCTCCTGCAACCCAAGCGGAAATATCTTCGCTGAGCTTCTCGGGTGCTTTGGTATGTCCCAAGTACTCGTACTTCAAATGATCAGCGTCGGGATACTTCTTCGCCCAGGCGCTTGCCGCGCTCGGCGGAGTGACCGGGTCACGAGAGTTTTCCAGCAGAAGCAGGCTCGGCGCATCCTTTGCTTCCGGTAGCGTCCACGAAGAGTCTTCATCGCCTGGCATTACCGAGCACGCATAGTGCATGCGGGACAGTGCCGCCCCGAGAGGGTTTTTCTCCTGCGAACCCGCCCCGGCTCCCCATCCGTTATACGCTGGGCAGAGATTGGCAATGTACCCGGCGAAATCTGGCAGAACCTGATTGTCGCCGTGGCGTCGAGTGAACGCGTAACTTCCTGAATTTATGACTTCTTGGTCGATGGTGCTGAGCTTCGGCCAGTTAGTCAAGATTCCGCGAAGCGGCTTCTCGTTGCTCTCCATGTTATTGGACAGCGAGAAGAGGGCGGTCATCCGCTCGTACTCTTCGGCACCGCCGGCGAGGCCGGTCGGAGTCGTAATATCGCTCCCCATCTCTCGTAGCTTCCGGTGAAGGTCTTTCTGGCAATCGGTGGACGCATCGCTGCTTGTGCACCCCATTATGTCTTGCAAGCCTTCTTCCAGTGCAAGGCTTCGCTCGGACATCAAGATGGTTGCGTGCGTGCCCGGTGGTGGGGCAGGTGCGTCCATAACTGCCCAGCCGCCAGTTCGCTTCAGCTCCGGTATTACAGCACTCGCCCGGACTGCGCCGAACGACTGTGCATAGATGCCTGAAATACTTCCTTCTTTCCTGCCCAGCTCCTTGAAGGACTTTACATACTCCGTGCGATCGAGACGGTATAGGTCAGCATCACAAGAGTCCTTGAACTGATCAGGCCATTCCTTTACCTGCTGGTCGGAAAGCTCGCCGCCTGCGGATACGCTCGCCAAGCTTTTGAGGCAGCCTGGGCTGACCTCGTGTACGGCCCAAGGCTCTACGAGCATCGCTACGGTCGCATTCTTCAGCCAAGAAGGGAGCAGCGACCTCGTGAGTCCTACGTCGAGCGGGCTTAGTCCGGGGCCTCCAGGGTCCCAAAAGACCAATCCAGCTCGTTGTTCAGGTATCGGACCGGCCGAGGCTTGCGATTCCTCCGCGCCCTGAAGTGGCGCGTAAATGACCGCCCATATTCCTGTGGAGAGTAGGTGGCAACGAACAGTTTTACCGGCGCATGCCCGGGGCGTCGACGGTTTCGGCGTTGTCGACTTCTCGGCATCGGTTTGACGCTCGTGGGGCTGGTATAGGAAGAGGCCTGCGATGATGACGGCGGCCAAAGCCGCCACGCTGGCGAACCAGCGGGCGGCTTTGACTTTGCCGAGATGGCGAATTAGTACTCCAGCTGTAGATCGCGATCTTGCTGGGCGGGGCTGGTCCGGGAACGGGTGCGGCCACCGGTGATCATCGGTGTGTGAAGACAGAAGATCAGACGGTGGCCGCGGGTCACAGTATAGATCCTGCTCGCTGGCAGGAGGCGTTCGAGGCCTTGATGGGCCGTATCGCGGGACGGTTCGTCCGGGTGGAACCCCGTCGCCGGGCGAGGGCGTTCGTCCTCGGGTTGTTGTCGGGCCTGCCGCGCAAGAACTGCTGGACGCTCGCCGAGCATGCCGGGGACGCGAATCCGCATGGTCTGCAGCACCTGCTGTCGAGGGCCAGATGGGACGCCGACGCGGTACGCGATGACATCCGGGGCTTCGTCGTTGAGCACCTGCACCACGAGGACGCGGTGCTGGTCGTGGACGAGACCGGCGACCTGAAGAAGGGCACCGGCACGGTGGGCGTGCAGCGCCAGTACACCGGCACCGCAGGCCGCATCGAGAACAGCCAGGTCGCCGTCTACCTCGCCTACTCAACCCCGCTCGGGCACGCGGCGATCGACCGGGAGCTGTATGTTCCGCGCTCCTGGACCGAGGACCCGGCCCGCTGCCGGGCCGCCGGGATACCCGACGCCGTCGGCTTCGCCACGAAACCCGCCCTCGCCGCCCGCATGATCGGCCGCGCCCTGGACGCCGGCGTTGCCGCATCCTGGGTGGCGGGCGATGAGGTCTACGGAGGCAACCCGCACCTGCGGACCGAGCTGGAGAGACGCGAGACCGGCTACGTGCTCGCCGTGGCCCGTGACCACCAGATCACCACCCGAGCTGGCAACTTCCGGGCCGACGTCCTGGTCAAGATGCTGCCGAAGCGGGCCTGGCAGAAACTCTCCGCCAGCGACGGCGCCAAGGGGCACCGCTTCTACGACTGGGCCCTGGCCGACATCGCCGACGACCGGCCGGGCCACCGTCAGCTGCTCGTCCGCCGCAACCGGCGCACCCGTGAACTTGCCTTCTACCGCTGCTACTCAGCAGTCCGGGTTCCGCTGTCCACCCTGGTGCGGGTCGCCGGGCGCAGATGGACGGTCGAGGAGACCTTCCAGTCCGGCAAGGGCCTGGCCGGACTGGACGAGCACCAGGTCAGACGCTGGACGTCCTGGCACCGCTGGGTCACCCTCGCGATGCTCGCCCACGCCTTCCTCACCGTCGTCCGCGCCGACGAACACGCCCGCCACTCGAAGCCGGACGGGCTGATACCGCTCACCTGCAACGAGATCCAGCACCTGTTCACCGCGCTCGCCGTCCGGCCCGTCCACGACGCGACCCACCGGCTCGACTGGTCCCATTGGCGACGCCGCCACCAGGCCCGATCCCAGGCCAGCCACTATCAGCGACAAGCCGCCCAGACATGAAGATTGCGATCTACAGCTGGAGTATTAGTTACCCTACGAAGTCAGTGCGCACAGATTCTTGGAATTGCGCATTCGGTGCGCACCCAACTGCGGAACCTGCAAGCCCCTCCGCTCAGGCCAGGCTGTCCTTCCACGTCCGGTGCAGACCCGCGAACCTCCCCGTCCCGCCGATCAGTTCGGCGGGCGCGCCGTCCTCCACGATCCGGCCGTGTTCCATCACCAGTACCCGGTCCGCGATCTCCACCGTGGAGAGCCGATGCGCGATCACCACCGCCGTGCGGCCGTGCAGCACCGTGTCCATGGCCCGCTGCACGGCCCGCTCGCCGGGGATGTCCAGGGAACTGGTCGCCTCGTCCAGGATCAGTACCGCCGGGTTTGCCAGCAGGGCCCGGGCGAAGGCCACCAACTGCCGCTGGCCCGCCGAGATCCGTCCGCCCCGTTTGCGTACGTCGGTGTCGTAGCCGTCGGGCAGGGAGGCGATGAAGTCGTGCGCGCCGATCGCCTTCGCGGCGTGCTCGATCTCCTCACGGGTGGCGTCCGGGCGGCCGATCGCGATGTTCTCCGCGACCGTCCCGGAGAACAGGAACGCCTCCTGCGTCACCATCACCACGCCCCGGCGCAGCTCCGCGGTGTCCAGGTCGCGCAGGTCCGTGCCGTCCAGCAGGACCCGGCCCTCGGTCGGGTCGTAGAAGCGGGCCAGCAGCTTGGCGAGCGTCGACTTGCCCGCGCCCGTCGAGCCGACGACCGCCACCGTCCGGCCCGCCGGGATGTGCAGGTCGAGGGCGGGCAGGACTTCGCCGCCCGTACGGTAGGCGAACCGCACCCCCTCGAACGTGACGTCCCGGCCCGGGAGCCGGCCGGAGCGCGGCGGCAGCTGCCTGGGGCGGTCGGTCTCCGGGACGTTCGGCGTCTGGGCCAGCAGGCCGGCGATCTTCGTCAGCGAGGCGGCCGCCGACTCGTAGGAGTTGAGGAACATCCCCAGCCGGTCGATCGGGTCGTACAGCCGGCGCAGATACAGCACCGCCGCCGCCAGCACCCCGAGCGCCAGCGTGCCGTCCGCCACCCGGTAGGCGCCCCACAGCACCATGCCGGCCACCGCCGTGTTCGCGATCAGCCGCGAGCCGACGACATAGCGCGCCATCTCCAGGATCGCGTCGCCGTTCCTCCGCTCGTGGTGGCTGTTCAGCGCGCCGAACACCGCGTCGTTGCTCCGCTCCCGGCGGAACGCCTGGACCGGGCGGATGCCGTTCATCGTCTCCGCGAACTTCACGATCACCGCCGCGATGGCCGTCGACCGCGCCGTGAACGCGACGGACGCCCGCCGCCGGTACATCCGGACCATCAGATACAGCGGTACGAAGGAGAGCGTGGCGATCGCGCCGATCCCCAGGTCCAGCCAGAGCAGCACCAGCGAGATCGACACGAACGACAGGACCACGCCGATCAGTTCCTGGAGCCCCTCGCTCAGCAGCTCCTGAAGCGACTCCACATCCGTCGTGGAGCGCGAGATCAGCCGGCCCGAGGTGTAGCGCTCGTGGAAGTCGACACTGAGCGCCTGCGCGTGCCGGAAGATCCGGCCGCGCAGATCGAGCAGCGCGTCCTGGTTGATCCGTGCGGAGGCCCGGATGAAGCCGTACTGGAGGACGCCCGCGCCGACGGAACACAGCGCGTAGCCGACCGCGACCGCCATCAGCGGCCCGTAGTCGTGGTCCCGGAACGCCGGAACCCCGCTGTCGATCGCGTACGCGACCAGCAGCGGGCCCGCCTGCATCGCGAGCTGCTGGACCAGCAGGAGCAGGGCCGCCACCGCGACCCGGCCGCGCATCGGGGCCAGCAGCGAGAACAGCAGCGCCCTCGTCGCCCCGGGCGGCGCGGGCAGGTCGTCCTGGTCGAACGGGTCGTCGGAGAGCTGTCGTCCGGGCGCGGCCGGACTCTGCGGCCGGACCTCGTCCCCGGCCGCCGGGAGCGAGGCGTCGTCGGTGGTCGTGGTCATCGGGCACTGCCCTCCTCGGCGGGGACCTGCCGGACGGCGCCCCGGTCGTCCTCGTGCCCGGTGCTGTGCCCGGTGCCGTGCTCGTCCTTGTGCTCGTGCTCGTGCTCGGTGCCGGCGGACCCGGCGCTCCCGTGCCCCCGACCCGTACGGGCCGGATCGCCGCGCTCGGCGCCCGACATCAGCCAGGCGTACTCCGCGTTGTCGCGCATCAGCTCCTGATGGGTGCCGACCGCGGTGATCCGGCCCCCGGACAGCAGCGCCACCCGGTCGGCCAGCATCACCGTGGAGGGCCGGTGCGCCACGACCACCGCCGTCGTCCGCTCCAGGACCTGCCGCAGCGCGGCCTCCACCAGCGTCTCCGTGTGCACGTCCAGTGCGGAGAGCGGGTCGTCCAGCACCAGGAAGCGCGGCTCCCCGACCACCGCGCGGGCCAGCGCCAGGCGCTGGCGCTGGCCGCCGGAGAGGCTCAGCCCCTGCTCGCCGACCTCGGTGTCCAGCCCCTGCGGCAGCTCGTGCACGAAGTCGGCCTGGGCCACCGACAGCGCCCGGCGCACCTGCCGTCCGTCCGCGTCCGCCGCGCCCATCGTCACGTTCTCGCCGACCGTCGCGGAGAACAGCGTCGGCTCCTCGAACGCCACCGACACCAGCTCCCGCAGCCCCGAGCGCTCCATCGTGGCGATGTCCTCGCCGTCCAGCGTGATCCGCCCGCCGGTCACCTCGTGCAGCCGGGGCACCAGAGCGGTGAGCGTCGTCTTGCCCGATCCCGTACCCCCGACGAGGGCCAGTGTCTCGCCGGGCCGGATGTGCAGGTCGATCCCGGCGAGGACCGGCGGAGCCTCCGGATCCGCGTCCGGGTAGCGGAACTCGACGCCCTCGAACACCATCCCGGCGGCGGTGGCCGGCGCGTCCTCGCGTACGGCGACGGCGGCGGCCCCGGGTTCCTCCGCCACGTCCATCACCTCGAAGTACCGGTCGGTGGCGGTCGCCGACTCCTGGCTCATCGCCAGCAGGAAGCCGATCGACTCCACCGGCCAGCGCAGGGCGAGCGCCGTGGCGAGGAACGCCACCAGCGTGCCCGCGGACAGCGATCCGTCCGCCACCTGGACCGTGCCGAGCACCAGCGCCGCGCCGATCGCCAGCTCCGGGATGGCGGTGATCAGCGCCCAGATCCCGGCGAGCAGCCGGGCCTTGCCCAGCTCCACGGTGCGCAGCCGGTGCGACAGCGCCCGGAACGCCTGCGCCTGGCTGCGGTGCCGGCCGAAGCCCTTGACGATGCGGATGCCGAGCACGCTCTCCTCGACGACCGTGGTGAGGTCGCCGACCTGGTCCTGGGCCCGGCGCGCGACCACCGAGTACTTCGTCTCGAACAGCGAGCACAGGACCATCAGCGGCACGGCGGGGGCCAGCAGCACCAGCCCGAGCGCCCAGTCCTGGGCGAACAGGAGGACGAACCCGACCAGGATCGTCGTCGCGTTCACGACCAGGAAGGTCAGCGGGAACGCCAGGAACATCCGCAGCAGCATCAGGTCCGTCGTCCCGCGCGACAGCAGCTGACCCGAGGCCCAGCGGTCGTGGAACGCGACCGGGAGCCGTTGCAGATGGCGGTACAGGTCCGCCCGCATCGACGCCTCGACCCCGGCCAGCGGGCGCGCCACCAGCCACCGCCGGAACCCGAACAGCAGCGCCTCCGCGATGCCGAGCAGCAGCAGATACAGCGCCCCCAGCCACACCCCGCCCGGATCGCGGTCGGCGACGGGACCGTCCACCATCCACTTCAGGACCAAGGGGATCACCAGCCCCAGACAGGACGCCAGGATCGCCACGAAGGCGGCGGTGAACAGGCGCACCCGCACGGGTCGGACGTAGGGCCTCAGACGCAGGAGGGAGCGCACGGCGGACCGGTCCGTGGGCTCTGCAGGCTTCGCGGGCATCAGGGCCGACCCTACGGTTCACCACTGACATCGGTCCTCCCTATTTCGGCCGGACCCCGCCGCCTTCGCCGGCCGCCGCCCCGGCCGCCGGGGACCGGGCCGCGGCCGTCGCCGTCGGCTACGACCGGGGCAGCCCCGGCCGATCCGTACTCCCCCTTCTCAGGCCGTCACCCGCAGCAGCAGCACCGAGCGGGCCGGCACCGTCACCTCCGTACCGCCGTCGACGACCGTGCCGGGGGCCTCCGCCTGCTCCTCCCGCGAGGTGTCCAGGACCAGTTCGTAGGCGTTCGCCCACGGCGCTCCCGGCAGCGCGAAGGCCGTCGGCTCCGCGCCCGCGTGCAGCACCGCCAGGAAGCTGTCGTCGGTCACCGGCTCGCCCCGCGCGTCCCGCCCCGGGATGTCCCGGCCCGAGAGGTAGAGGCCGAGCGTGGCGGCGGGGGCGTACCAGTCGCCCTCCGTCATCTCCCGGCCGTCCCGGGCGAACCATGCCAGGTCCCGCAGCCCGTCCGGGGCCTGCGCCCGGCCAGAGAAGAACGCGCGGCGCCGCAGCACCGGATGGGTCCGCCGCAGCGTCAGCACCCGGGCCGTCAGTTCGGTCAGCTCCCGCCACTCCGGCTGGTCGAGCAGCGACCAGTCCAGCCAGCCGGTCTCGTTGTCCTGGCAGTAGGCGTTGTTGTTGCCGCCCTGCGTCCGGCCCATCTCGTCGCCCGCCACCAGCATCGGCACCCCGGTGGACAGCAGCAGGGTGGTCAGCAGGTTACGGAGCTGGCGGCGGCGCAGCGCGTTGATCTCCGGATCGTCGCTCTCGCCCTCCGCCCCGCAGTTCCACGCCCGGTTGTCGTTCGTCCCGTCCCGGTTGCCCTCCCCGTTCGCCTCGTTGTGCTTCTGCTCGTAACTGACCAGGTCGCGGAGGGTGAAACCGTCGTGCGCTGTGACGAAGTTGACCGAGGCGTACGGGCGGCGGCCGCCCCAGGCGTACAGGTCGCTGGAGCCGGTCAGCCGGTAGCCGAGATCCCGTACGTCGGGGAGTGCGCCGCGCCAGAAGTCGCGCACCGCGTCGCGGTAGCGGTCGTTCCACTCGGTCCACAGAGGAGGGAAGGCCCCCACCTGATAGCCGCCGTTGCCGACGTCCCACGGCTCGGCGATGAGCTTGACCCGGCGCAGCACCGGGTCCTGGGCGATCACCGCGAGGAACGGGGAGAGCATGTCGACATCGTGCATCGAGCGGGCGAGCGCCGCCGCCAGGTCGAAGCGGAACCCGTCGACGCCCATCTCGGTGACCCAGTAGCGCAGCGAGTCGGTGATGAGCCGCAGCACCTGGGGCTGCACCACGTGCAGGGTGTTGCCGCAGCCGGTGTAGTCGGCGTAGCGGCGCGGGTCGTCCCGCAGCCGGTAGTAGCCCCGGTTGTCGATGCCGCGCAGCGACAGCATCGGGCCCAGCTCGCCCGCCTCCGCGGTGTGGTTGTAGACGACGTCGAGGATCACCTCGATCCCGGCGTCGTGCAGCGCGTGCACCATCCGCTTGAACTCGCCGACCTGCTGGCCGGCCGTGCCGGAGGCGGAGTAGCCGGCGTGCGGGGCGAAGTAGCCGATGGAGTTGTAGCCCCAGTGGTTGTGCAGCCCGCGCCGCAGGAGGTGGTCCTCGTGGGCGAACTGGTGCACCGGGAGCAGTTCGACGGCGGTCACCCCGAGCCGGGTGAGGTGTTCGACCGCGGCCGGGTGCGCGAGCCCCGCGTACGTGCCGCGCAGCTCGGGCGGGATGCCCGGGTGGAGCCTGGTGAAGCCGCGCACGTGCAGCTCGTAGATGACGGAGTCGGCCCACGGGGTCTTGGGCCGGCGGTCCTCCACCCAGTCGTCGTCATCGTGGACGACCACGCCCTTGGGCACGAAGGGCGCCGAGTCCCGGTCGTCGCGCACGGTGTCGGCGACCTGCTGGTCCGGCCAGTCCCGTACATGCCCGTAGACCTCGGGCGGCAGGGTGAAGGTCCCGTCGACCGCACGGGCGTACGGGTCCAGCAGCAGCTTCGCCGCGTTCCACCGGGCCCCCGTCCACGGGTCCCAGCGGCCGTGCACCCGGTAGCCGTAACGCTGACCGGGCCGCACCCCGGGCACGAAGCCGTGCCAGATCTCATGGGTCAGCTCGGTCAGCGGGCAGCGGGTCTCCGCGCCCCGCTCGTCGAACAGGCACAGCTCGACGGCCTCGGCCCCGCCCGCCCACAGCGCGAAATTGGTCCCCGCCACCCCGTCCGGGCCGACCCGGAAGCGGGCCCCCAGCGGCATCGGGGCCCCGGGCCAGGCGCCGGGGAAGCGGGGCCCGGCACGCAGGGCTTCCGTGACGTCCCCACGGGTGCCGGGCCCGGCCCGGCCCGGTGGTTCCCCGGTCTCCACCCCGATCCCCGCCGGATCCTGTACTGCCTCCTGCTCGGCTGCGCTCGACATGTGTAGCCTCCCGCGGCTCGTGGGACGGGCACCGGAGAAGAGGCGCGCGGCGTCCCGGCCGCGGCCCCTGTCGCAGTAGTCCTCCCCTCTGTTCTGCCCACCGGTGGGCCCACACTCACGTTTCCCCCGACCGGCCCTGGTCGTTGGGGGAGCGTGAACCACACAGCGAAGAGCGCACGGGCCGGCTCGGCCGCCGTGCTGACCTGGGCAGGACTGCTGACCGTGCTGGCCCTTCTGACCGGCTGCACCGACACCCGGGGGGCCCTGCTCAACGGCAAGGCGCGATCCCCCGGCGACGCGATCAGCGTCTTCCCCGAGGACGGCGCCGAGGACGTCGACGAGGAGACCCGCATCGCGGTGAAGGTCCCCGACGGGCGGCTGGAGAGCGTGAAGGTCATGCGGATCGAGGACGCGCAGCAGCAGACGGTGGCGGGGCGCATCGCCGAGGACGGGCGCTCCTGGGCCCCGGAGTCCCGGGTGGCCCGGCTCGCCCTCGCCGCGAAGTACAGCATCGACGCGGTGGCCGTGGACGGGGCCGGGCGCCGCTCCGCCCGGCACGCCACCTTCACCACGCTCGTCCCCGAGCACCGCTTCATCGGCTACTTCAAACCGGAGAACCGGTCCACCGTGGGCACCGGCATGATCGTCTCCTTCTCCTTCAACCGCCCGGTCGCCGACCGCGCCGCGGTGGAGAAGGCCATCCGGGTGACGTCCGATCCGGTGGTGGAGGTCGCCGGCCACTGGTTCGGCGAGGACCGGCTCGACTTCCGCCCGAAGGCGTACTGGAAGCCCGGCACCGAGGTCACCGTGGACATCGGGCTGCGGGACGTCGAGGGCGCCCCGGGCGTCTACGGCAGCCAGGACAAGACCGTCGTCTTCACGGTCGGCCGCTCCCAGGTCTCCCGGGTCGACGCGGAGGACAAGACGATGGAGGTGCGCCGCGGGGGAGACCCCGTCGTGACGGTCCCGATCACCGCGGGGGCCCCGAAGACGACCACGTACAACGGGAAGATGGTGGTCACCGAGATGCACGAGGTGACCCGGATGAACGGGGCGACCGTCGGCTTCACGGACGAGAAGGGCAAGGGCGAGTACGACATCAAGGACGTTCCGCACGCGATCCGGCTCACCGAGTCCGGCACCTTCCTGCACGGCAACTACTGGGCCGACGAGTCCGTCTTCGGCGAGGAGAACGTCAGTCACGGCTGCATCGGACTGCGCGACGCCAAGGGCGGCGGCACCACCACCCCCGGCGGCTGGTTCTTCGACCGGACCCTGATCGGCGACGTGGTCGAGGTGGTCAACTCCCAGGACAAGAAGGTCGCGCCGGACAACGGGCTCAGCGGCTGGAACCTCGGCTGGAAGAAGTGGAAGGCCGGCTCCGCCCTGCGCTGAGGCCCCCGGACGCCCCGCCTGTCCGGGTATCCGGGCCTCCGGTCGTCGTCCCCCCGGGTATGCCCCTGCCCCCCGCGCCACCTGCACAGCTCCCCGGACCACTTGGGACCGAACAGTGACATTCCGGGGGGAGTTCACCCCGCTCGCGATGTGATTATCTTGCAGTGGCGCGCATGATTCGGCGCGTGGGGGTGCGGGCCTTGGCGGGGCCAGGCCGTGTGAGGGGAGACGACCACAGTGAACGGGCAGCCGATATCGGGGGCATCGGCCGGGGCGAGCGGGAAGCGGCGCGGCGGACCGGGGCTCCTGGCCCTGGTTCTGGGAGCAATGCTGTTGCTGGTGACGGCGTGCGGCGGCAGCGCCGACGCGGGGGAGAAGAAGGACCCGGCGGGCAGTACGAAGAAAGAGGACACGACAGCCTCGCAGGCGGTGGTGACCATCGCGCCGAAGGACGGTGCGGATTCCGTGGCGACCAGCGGCGCGCTGAAGATCGGCGCCGAGCAGGGCAAGCTCACCACGGTGAAGGTCGCCGACCCCAAGGGCAACGAGGTCGAGGGCGAGATCGCGGCGGACGGCGCGAGCTGGACACCGGAGCGGCACCTCGCCGCCGCCACCAAGTACACGGTGCACGCGGTAGCCAAGGACGCCAAGGGCCGTGAGTCGGCGAAGGACACCACCTTCACCACGCTCGTGCCGGCGAACACCTTCATCGGGCACTACACGCCGGAGGACGGCTCCACCGTCGGGGTCGGCATGCCGGTCTCCCTCAACTTCACCCGGGGCATCACCGATCCGGACGCGGTGGAGCGGGCGATCAAGGTGACGGCCGAACCGGCCGTCGAGATCGAGGGCCACTGGTTCGGCAACGACCGCCTCGACTTCCGCCCGGAGAAGTACTGGGCGGCGGGCACCAAGGTGACCGTCGACCTCAACCTCGACGGCGTCGAGGGCCGGCCGGGCGTCTACGGCAAGCAGGCCAAGACGGTGACGTTCACCATCGGCCGCAGCCAGGTCTCCACCGTCGACGCGGACGCGAAGCGGATGACGGTGGTCCGCGACGGCAAGCAGATCAAGGACATCCCGATCTCCGCGGGCGCCCCGGCGACGACCACGTACAACGGTCAGATGGTCATCAGCGAGAAGCTCAAGGTGACCCGGATGAACGGCGACACCGTCGGCTTCGGCGGCGAGTACGACATCAAGGACGTGCCGCACGCCATGCGGCTGTCCACCTCGGGCACCTTCCTGCACGGCAACTACTGGGGCGCGTCCTCCATCTTCGGCAACACCAACACCAGCCACGGCTGTGTCGGTCTGCGCGATGTGCGCGGCGGCTACGACAACCAGACGCCGGCGGCGTGGTTCTACAACAGGTCGATGATCGGCGACGTGGTCGTCGTGAAGAACTCCCAGGACAAGCAGATCCAGCCGGACAACGGCCTCAACGGCTGGAACATGGACTGGGAGGAGTGGAAGAAGTAGGACTTCCCTCCGCTCCCCGATCGACCCGGCGGGGGCCGGGGGGGGGCCCCCCGCCCCCCGCCCCCCCCCCGGCGGGGGCCCCCCCCGGGGGGGGGGGGCGCCCAAAACACATAGCAATTCGGTGGGGCCCGAGTATCCGGGGCACACGCGGCACGG